>JAEWSK010000149.1 GCA_023398345.1 Armatimonadota bacterium
TTTGTTGCCGGGCTACTGCACGGTTCGCCCGCTGTTTTTAGCCTGGGTAGTTTTATAGTAACTCGCACAATAACGGGTTTTCTTGCAGGTCTTGTAACTACTCGACTATTTAGCGAAAACCCGTTGGTTCCCGCGCTATGCGCAGTGTGGCTGACTATAGTCTGCGAGGCGCTATTTCTGTTGGCAAATCCCCGGCCAGACTTCGCCGTTGCATGTCGCGCAGTTGCCGGTGAGTGCATCGGCAATGCAATCCTCACTCTTTTTATTCACTACGCCCTTCGCGGACTAAGTACCCATCACAAGATCAAGCTTGCAAATGCGCGCATCTAGCGCTTCGTGCTACTTTTGTTGATTTTCTCATAGAGTGTGTTGTCCACTTAACTCCACTGATTAGAAATTCTCTCTGGCAAAAAAACTACAAGCCGAATGCCCGCATGTTTTCTCCACAATATTTCTTTATTTTCCCTGGCACGGTAATTGCTGTATAGCGACGCGGTAGAAAGGAGGAACTCGATGGGATCAGAGTTCTTCACCGACATCGCGTCAACGACGCTTTCAAAAACGCTTGATGCCGAGGCAACTCGACAAAAGACAATAGCGAATAACATCGCCAACGTCGAGACTCCGGGCTATAAGCGCCAATACGTCTCTTTTGAGGAAGAGCTGAGGCTAGTTTTAGAGCGAAAGAACGGTCATGGCGTCCGAGAAGGGCTGATGGGGTTGGCTCCAAATGTCTGCACGGACAATACCAGCGCCTCAAGGCCGGACGGCAACAACGTCAATATCGACACAGAAATAGCCGATCTCGCCAAGGCCTCCCTCAAATATAGGGCAGCCGCGACTCTGCTTGAAAACAAGATTGGAATGCTGCGGAGCGCGATAATGGAGGGCAAGCAGTAAAATGGGAAGTTTTTCCTCATTTGATATAAGCGCATCGGGTATTTCTGCCCAGCGTGCTCGCATGGACGTCGTTGCAAACAACATAGCAAATGCCGACAGCACGCGAACGTCCGACGGCGGCCCGTATCGTCGTCAGCGAGTTACCTTTCGCACGGCTCTCGAGCAGGTGGGCAACAAATACATTCCTGCCGGAGTGCAAGTTGCGAGCGTAACTACCGATCCCACCGACTTTCTCACGGTATATGACCCCGGTCATCCTGACGCCGACGAAAACGGCATAGTAAAAAAGCCCAACGTCAATGTCGTCGAGGAGATGGTGGATATGATTTCAGCAACGCGAGCCTACGAGGCAAATGTGACTGCGCTAAACGCGACCAAGTCAATGATCTCTTCGGGCATCGAGATTGGAAAGGCATAGGAGCAATTTTATGAGAATTTCGCCAATCGATCTCAACCAAGCGATACAGTCCATCGCGTCAGTTAAAGAAGTTACTTCTTCGGACATAGATTCTACAAAACGCGCTTCGGATGTCGGCGGTGATCCGTCCGCTTCATTTTCGCAAGCGATAAAAAAAGCCGTAGGCAAAGTCAACGATATGTCGAACGAAGCCGACAATCTTGCCGTTAACCTATCCTCCGGCAGCGTAGAGGACGTTCACGAAGCGATGATCGCAATGCAGAAGGCCAAGCTGGCATTGGATTTTACTATACAAGTTCGTAACAAAGTTATAGAGGCTTACCAAGAAATCATGCGGATGCAGGTGTAAAAACGCATTTACCCTGAGATGAGGAACGTATGGATCAACTTATGAAACTGGGGCCGTTTGCGGCCATTGCTAGACTTTGGAAGGACATGAGCGTAGCGCAGCGCGCAGTTGTGACTGCTTTTATCGCGCTGGCGGTGGTCATCGGCACGTTTACAGCAATGATCGCATCCAAGCCCAGAATGGCCGTGCTCTTTTCGGGGCTGGCCTCGGAAGATGCAAGCGCTATTGTTCAAAAGCTCAACGATGAAAAAGTCTCATACGAGCTTTCCGGTGACGGCGGCACTATCTCTGTGTCAGCCGACAAGGTCTATGATTTGCGCCTGAAGATGGCTGCTCAGGGTTTGCCCCAGGGCGGCAGCGTCGGGTTCGAGATTTTCGACAAGAGCAATTTCGGAATGACCGAGTTTGCAGAAAAAATGAACTACCAGCGCGCAATCCAGGGTGAACTTACACGTACTATATGCCAACTGCAGCCAGTATTGAGCGCACGCGTGCATATTTCTATTCCGCAAGAAAACGTTTTTACCAGTGAGCAGGAGCAGGCCAAGGCCAGTGTTGCGCTAAAGCTTCGTCGCGGTACGCCGCTTTCCGACGAGCAAGTCGCAGGCATTATCCATTTGGTGTCGTCGGCTGTAGATAGCCTGAAACCAGAGAACGTAGATATTGTCGATCAAGACGGCAATGTTCTATCCAACGGATCTGCTGGTGCGGCGGGCATGTTAAGTGCGAATCAACTCAAGCTGAAGCGACAATATGAAAACGAGATAGCAGCGAATCTCCAAAGCATGCTGATGAAAATTGTCGGATCAGACAAGGCCGTAGTTCGGGTCAGTGCGGACATGGACTTTGACCAAAGACAGATCAAGGCTGAGACATATGAACCCGCACCTACCGGTCAGTCCGCCAGTACAAATCAGTCTGGTGCTCGAGCAGGTGTTCTCACTTCGCAAGAGACCTCGACGGAAACTTACAACGGCAGCGGCGCGCCTTCGATTATGGCGGGAAATATGGCACGCAACAGTTCTAACGGGGGCGACAAATATAACCGATCTACCACGACTGCGCAGTATCAAGTCAGCCGAAAAGTCGAGGAGACGGTTGCTGCGCCCGGTCAGATAAAGAGGCTTTCTGTTGCGGTATTGGTGGACAAGTCCGTTCCGAGCACGCAAGTTTCGAGCATTCGCGATGCCGTTACCACTGCAGCGGGCGTCAATCAAGATCGCGGCGATCAGGTAACGGTTCAGGCAGTGGCTTTCGACAAGAGCACCCAGAAACAAGTTGACAAAGAGATGGCCGACGCGTCCAGAAATGAGCTTATCGCAACTGTTGCAAAGAATGGCGGAGCTGTAATACTGCTGCTTGGTTTTCTCTTTATATTGCGCTCGATTGTGACTGGAATAAAGGTGCAGGCTCCGTCGACAGCGACGAGCGTAAATGTTATTGATGCGCAGATTTCCGAGCCGATCGCACAGCAAATTTCATCGGTTACGCAGCAGACGGAACGGGAAGCAAAAAAGCCGTCTGAGCATCCATCTCCCGAAATTCCTGTCGAAGTGACTCAATCCAATCCGGAGGAACTAGCGCGCTTGGTGCGTTCGTGGATGGCTGAGAAGTAAATGCTAAATCATGTAAAGATGACGTCGCCCACAACTCGATTTTGGGCCGATGGAGACGCGAATGATTAGAACAGATGAGAATTTGACCGGGATCGAAAAAGCATCGGTCTTGCTTATGTCGCTTGGGGCGGACGCCTCTGAGCAGATAATGAACAGACTTAGTCCTGAAGAGCGAGATGTGCTCGTCGCTCAGATTGCAAAGATGCAGTCTGCTTTGAATGTGTCGAGCGGCAAGTCCATTGTTCGCGATCGGGTATTTGAGGAAGTCCGCGATGCCGTTTTAATGGGTCGTTCGACAGACGCTCGGCCGTTTAAGTGGCTTGAAACATACGGCCATGAAAAAGTGGCACGAATGCTGGAAGAGGAACGACCGAGTACAATCGCGCTTGTTCTGTCCTATCTTTCTCCACATATAGTAGCTTCTGTCATGGGCCAATTGGATGCGAGGACAAGGGAGCGAGTCGCGCGGCTTTTATCTGACGGCAATTCGGCCAACGACAATGTGGCAAAGACTGTAGATGAGACAATGCGCAACCGCGCCACAGGTTCAAAACCCAAGTCTCGATCCAACGAAGTCCTGTCGACTCTCGGCGCTCTTGGCAACGTAACTTCCAAGGCTCGCAAGTCGGTAATTGCCGCTGTCTCTCGACCTAGCGCGACGCCGCGTCAAACAAATCACGCAGTCCATTCATCATTGGAAGAGTTGTCGAAGCTTCCCGCTTGGCGCACAAGATTTCTTCTTGATGATGTTGATCTGGATGACCTTTGCCTGTCGCTGAGGGTTGCAAGCGATGAACTAAAAGGCGCTGTTTTACGCAGCATTCCCACAGCTACCGCGGCACTTATCCAAGAGCATCTTCAGAAAACGGTGCAGGTGCGCATCTGCGAGATCGAGACCGCGCAGAAGAGAGTTTTGGGAGCTATCTCGCGGGCATATGCCGAACATCCAGAGCTTGCTGAGGAGGCGAAGGCAATCGTTGAATAAAGTGCTCAAATCAGTTTTTGCAGATAGCTCGATATTGGCGAAGCCGCTTGTTATAGACCCCAACATGCAAATTTATGGGTCAGACAGGGCGGAGTGTAATGCAAAAGATATAGTTACTCGCGCAAAGCGCCAGGCAGAGACCGCTCTATCTAATGCGCGGGACAATGCCAGATCAGTTTTGGCTCAGGCCTATGCCGATGGCTATCAAGCAGGCATAGATCAGGCAGCTACACAGTCGGAAGAAATGCTAAAAAAGCTGGAGCAGGCTATTAACGATGAGTCCGCCGAGCGAGAGGCATTGGTTGAGGTGCTCGAAGAGCAGGCGCTAATGCTTTGTATTGAAGTTGCCGAGAAGATTATCAGGCATGAAATAAAGACCGATCCGAGCGTAGTTGCGCGTGCGATTAAGTCGTGTTTGCGGCGCATAAGAGACCGTGATGAAGTCACTGTGAGAGTTAATCCCAGCGAGGTTGCACACATACGCGCTATGCGCGAGGAATTGATTGCTTCGTCCGACGGAGTTCGGGGTGTGAACGTTATTGATGACAGGCGTGTTTCTGCCGGCGGGTGCATTGTTGAGTGCTTATCCGGCGATTACGACGCAAAGATCGAGACACAAATAGATTTACTTCGCAGAAAGTTGACGGATATGTTCAACAATGAGTATAGCAAGTCATCCTGAGCTCGCCCAAAAGCTTGATTTAGCAAAATATCGAAACGCGATCAGCAGAGTTGACACAGTAAGGGTCAATGGACACGTGGCGCAGGTCGTCGGAGTTTTGGTCGAGTCAAATGGCCCCGCCTGTGGAGTGGGGGACATCTGCCGCATTGAGTGCGGTCGCACCAAGGGAGATATACTTGCCGAGGCTGTGGGCTTTCGTGAGTCACGAACATTGTTAATGCCGTTCGGCCCGGTATCTGATATTCGGCCCGGCTGCCATGTCGTTGCGACTGGTGCAGGGCTTCGTGTTCCGGTTGGACATTCGCTTCTTGGTCGAGTGCTTGACGGTTTGGGTAATCCGCTCGACTCAAAAGGCCCAATAGATTTTGAGGCCGAAGTCAGCGCTGCCGCAGATCCACCGCACCCACTTGCCCGCAGGCGAATTTCCGACAGGTTGACGCTGGGCGTGAGGGCGATTGACGGTCTGTTAACTGTCGGCAAGGGGCAAAGAGTAGGAATATTTGCCGGAAGCGGTGTCGGTAAGAGCACTTTGCTTGGCATGATTGCCCGCAATACTTCAGCCGACGTAAACGTCATTGCATTGATCGGTGAACGTGGCCGCGAGGTGCGAGACTTTCTCGAAAAGGATCTTGGTGAAGAGGGTCTAAAGCGCTCTGTTGTAGTTGTTGCGACATCGGATCAAGTGCCGGTGGCTCGATTGCGAGGCGCACAGGTCGCCACTGCCATTGCCGAATTTTTCCGCGATAAAGGTCTCGACGTGCTCTTAATGATGGACTCCGTCACAAGAGTCGCATGGGCGCAGCGCGAGATAGGACTCGCGTCGGGCGAACCTCCCACAACGCGTGGTTACACGCCGTCGGTTTTTGCTGTGTTGCCGCAGTTATTGGAGCGCTCGGGCACATCGAGCAGTGGTTCGATTACCGGACTTTATACCGTGTTGGTCGAAGGCGACGATATGAATGAGCCTGTGGCGGACACGGTGCGTGGAATACTCGACGGACATATCGTGCTCAGTCGCGACTTAGTTGCAAGAAATCACTATCCGGCAATCGATGTCCTTTCCAGCGTAAGCAGACTTATGTCGGAAGTCGCAAGTGACGGACATCGCAAATGTGCGGGGGCGATGCGTGATGTGCTTGCGACCCATAAGTCCGCCGAGGATCTTATAAATATTGGGGCCTATGCGCATGGAAGCAACCCAAAAATCGACTTCGCCTTGAGCAAGATCGACGATGTGAACGCATTCTTGCGCCAGAGCGTCGATGATCGTGCAGACTTTGATACTACTAACGCCAAGCTTTTGGAGATATTTGGTCAAAGTGAAAAAGTTTCGGTTTAAGTTGCAGACTCTGCTGGAGCAGCGCAAGTCCAAAGAAGAATTGCTTCAAGTAGAACTTGGTGAAATCAGGCGCGAAGAAGCCGCTGAATTGGCGAGGCTTGATGATATTCAAGCGCGACTGTTTGAGATTATGTCTGAGCGGGAGAGCTTGAAAGTCGGCAAATCAGAATACTATGCGCGCTTTGATGAATATGCCCAAGCGCTGCGTGACGATGTAAAGGTTCAAAGCCTCACCATCGAGGCAGTCAAAGAGCGACTGGAGATGAAGCGGACTGAGTTAGTTGATGCAGTGAAAGCTAGAAAAGTTATCGAGGCGCTGCGCGACAAGCAGGAGCGCAACTATTTAATGGCTCTTGTGCGTGCGGAGCAGGGTGCTTTGGACGAGATGGCGTCACTGAGATATGCGAGGGGAGTATAGATGCTTGACTCTGCGACAGGCTCTGGGCTGACGGCAGCCCTGGCGAGAATTCAAGAGATAAAGTCCAGATTTGAAGAGTCTGACATTAAGCCAGCCGTGTCGGTTTCGCCATGCACTGTTGCCGAAGCGCCAAATGCCGCCGGCAATATTAAGCCGTTCTTTCCCCAATATTTGCTTGAGGCGGTGCAAAAGAACGGCACATCGAGCAGTGCTTCGAGTTCGGCTTACGATGGTTTGATCCAGCAGGCAGCTCAAAAATACGGTGTTGACGCCTCGCTCATCAAAGGTGTCATAAAAGCAGAGAGTGGGTTCAATGCGAACGCGGGGTCTCCCGCAGGTGCGCAGGGCTTGATGCAGTTGATGCCTGCTACAGCCGCCGCTCTCGGCGTCAGTAACACATATGATCCTGCCCAAAATATCGACGGCGGCACGCGCTATCTCAAACGCCAGCTAGATCGTTACGGTGACGTAAATTTGGCTCTTGCTGCCTATAACGCCGGGCCGGGCAGCGTCGCCCGCTACAACGGAGTCCCGCCGTATCGCGAGACGCAGAATTATGTAGCTAAAGTGATTTCGTATAGAGACGCCTACGCGTCTGCACAAAAATAAGATCGGACATATGCCCGATCTCGTAAGTTCAAAATGAAAGGAGGTGAGAACATGGTAGATGCAATTGCTAGTCCGATTCCACAACAAGTTGTTGTCGATGATTCGGCCGAGACCGCAAAGCAGCCGGATTCGACCGGCGCGTCTTTTACAAAGGTCTTAACCGATGCAATCGGCAGCGACAGTGAATCGGCAACAAAACCAATCGCAGACGAGCCTGAAAATAACACCGACGATGCGCAGAGTGCGCTCTGTCAACTTGCCGGTGCGATGCAGGCCGCCATTGCGATGCCCGCACAGGCGAATGCTCCCGAAACAGTGACGGATGCATCTCCGAGAACTGGCATTGATTCCGTTGAGTCAGTCTCATCAAGCGACCCTCGATCGCAATCCATGCCGGTAAATAGTATTTCTGTGATGTCCCAAGCGACTGAAACAGACATGCTTACGGAACTTGCATCGCAAAATACTGCTGTAATTGCCGATCAGTCCGAAGTCGTGCCGCAAGTCGCATTAGAAAGTGATGCGCCTGTAGACACGGCCGATACCATCTCGGCAACACCGGTAAGCATTTCGTCGAACGAGTCAGCCGTCACGGATGATTCGATAAAGTCGTCGACTTTAGACTATGCCGCAAATATTACAAAGGCAAATGCAAGTGTCGACGGTGACGAATCGGCGCAGCAGTCTCATGCAGCGACTGAATCAGTCGATGCCGGTAATGCGAAGCCGACGGATGCGTCCGGGCAGGTTTCCAAATCAGTTACTATCCATACGGTTGCAACTGAGGCCGTTTCTGTCGAGTCGAAGCTAAGTGCTTCAAATCAGACGCCGACAATTGCCGGCGTTGAATCGGCAGTGAAAACTACAGTTGAGTCTGTGGCCGGAACCGGCGCAGAATCGACTGGAAATGACGGTGGTGAGACTTCCGATCAGGCAATGTCGGGCCAGCAGGTGGCAATGCCTATGGGGCAGGAGTTCAAATCGCAGCTTCAATCGGCGACAGGAAATGGCGTGAATGCTGAGTCTGTCGATGTGTCCAAGCTGCAGACTCGTGTACTAGATCAGGTTGTCCGCGAGGTCAGCCTAAAAAGCAGCGAAGGCCGAAGCGACATCGTAGTTAAGCTCAGTCCGCCTGAACTTGGGGCGATGCGTGTTCAGCTAAGCCAGGACGCATCAGGCATTAGCGCGCACATTCAAGCCGAAAGCAATCAAGTCCGAGGACTGTTGGAAGCGCACACGCCTCTGTTGATCGACGCACTTGCAAAAGCGGGAGTGCAGATAGACTCCGTGTCAGTCTCTGTCGGCACTTCGTTTAACGCATTTGCGCAGAACTCAGGTCAACAGAACGCCCAGACCAACTCAAACCATGCCTTTGCGCAATACAGCCCTGGGTTTGGCACAGCGCAAGATGTGGGCGACATGCCGATTGCTTCTTTGGAGACGTCGAGTAGTTCGATCGGCTATAGCTGGTTTGCTTAGGCGAGGCAGCAAGGCCGTATTTATACATAGAATAAAGGAGGTGAAAAAATAAAATGAGCGTCAGTTCAGTAACAAATACATCGACAACATCATCGACCTTAACTAGCTCAAAGGACAGTTCGTTGGACAAGATGGCTTTTCTTAAGCTGCTCACGACACAGCTTCAGAATCAAGACCCATTGAGCCCGATGGAAAATAGCGAATTCATCGCGCAGCTAGCGCAGTTCTCATCGCTGGAGCAAATGCAGTCACTAAACACAGCTATCGAGAGCGTGAGCAATAGCGGTCAGGCTACCCAGGCGGTCGCTTTGATTGGCAAGACGGTTGAATATACCGATCCCATTTCAGGCGAATCGGCCAAAGGTTCAGTTGACAAGGTGACGTTCGAGAGCAGTGTGCCGA
>JAEWSK010000160.1 GCA_023398345.1 Armatimonadota bacterium
TGGGCCTGTGGGGAGCCGGCGGCGGAATGATTATTTGGCTTGCGGGACTGAAGGGTATTCCGGCTTCGTATTACGAAGCAGCCGATATCGACGGTGCGAACGCATGGCAGAAGCTGCGCAATGTGACGCTTCCGATGTTGAGCCCGTACATATTCTTCAACTTAATAATGGGAACTATCGGCGTGCTGCAGACATTCGACAATGTATACGTTATGACCGGCGGGCAAGGTGGGCCGGTGGATGCAACAATGATGCCTGTGCTTTTATTATTCAATAAAGCGTTTCGATATTTCAGCATGGGTTACGCGAGTGCGCTTGCATGGATTCTTTTTATTATCATTTTGGCGTTTACGCTTTTCCAGCTAAAAATGGCGCCCAGATGGGTGCATTATGAGGCTGATAAGGGCAAGTAAGCATTTCGATTCGAGGACGGGTAAGTTAAAATGGACTTTTTGACTTGGGTCATTCTTATAACGCTGACATACTGGGCCGCGGGCGGAACGCTGCTTGTCGTCATTGACGCATTTCAAGCCAGAAAATGGCGTGACGTCGGACTGCTGGCTCTGGGATATATTTTTTCGGCTCTAGTTGTGCTGATGTACACTGCCGACTATGCGCACAATGGCACAGCGCATTCTTTAAATATATCTACGCTCACAAAGGCGATTTTATTTGTTGGTTTTGTGTGCGCTTGGCTATCTGTAGTAGGCAGATCCACATTGCGCAATCTTTCATGGCAAGAAAAAAAGCGGCGCAAGAGACTTTCAAAGCAGATCAAGCTGCATCTGGCGCTTGTCACCGGCGCAATTGTATTTTCAGTGCCGTTTTATTGGCTTGTGACGACTTCGCTAAAGCCCGACGAGCGCACAAACCAGTTCCCGCCCGACATCATTCCAATGAAGCAGTCCAGTGTAAAAATTGCGGGCAAAAATCATCAAGTCTATTTGCTAAAAGAGCATGGCAGCGAAATCAAAGTCATAAAGATAGCCGAGCTTGAGAGCGATAAATGGCAGGTCGCACCAATCCATGCGGCCAAGAATTCAAAATCCCGCGCGTATATGTCGCAGGATAACTCGATTATCGTTGCGCGCGCAGATATAAAGCCCGATTTGCATCCGATTCTTCTTTGGAAAAACTACTCAGATGCACTTGCGTTTCTTCCTGCTGAATATAGCCGCGGGCTGCGTCCGCTGTGGAATACGATTTACGTAACGCTTTTGACGATTATAGGCACTGTGCTGTCGAGTTCGATGGTGGCGTTTGCGTTTGCCAGATTGAAATGGCCGGGCCGCGACGTTTTATTTGTTGTGCTGATTGCAACTATGATGATTCCGCCGGCAGTTACGATGCTTCCGGTATTTCTAATCTTTCGCTCGATGAATTGGATAGATACATTGCGGCCGCTGTGGGTTCCGGCCCTGTTCGGCAGCGCATTTAACGTATTCTTACTAAGGCAGTTTTTCATGACCATTCCAAACGAGCTTGAAGACGCCGCAAAAATCGATGGCTGCTCATATTTTATGATCTATTGGAAGATAATGCTGCCTTTAATAAAACCAGCGCTGGCGGCGATTACGATATTTGCATTTATGGGAAGTTGGAACAACTTTATGGGCCCGCTGATATATATCAGCTCACCTGAAAATATGACTCTTGCATATGCGCTGCAACTCTTCCAGGGGACACACGGCGGCGAACCAGCGATGATGATGGCAGCGGCAACACTTGTAATGCTGCCTGTGCTTGGCGTGTTCTTCTTTACCCAGCGCTACATGATCCAAGGCGTCACACTGACCGGCATCAAAGGCTGATAGCATAAACTCTAATAGCCGAAATCTGCCTCGATCTAAATGAGCTATCAGACCTGCTTTTTGCGTAAAAGAAGCGCCAACAATGCACGCCGCAGTCCCCCATATTTAAAGACTGCTAGTGTTCTATTTATTTCAGACCGATTTGCGCAATTAGATCCGGCTGAGCTCCAACTAGAGGCTGAGCCGAGTCCTGAGCGGCGTAGATCAGCATGTTTCGCAGCAGTCTTTCAGCAACCGGACTTTTGCCGAGGTTCTCCCGAATCAGCAGCGAATTCAACACGACATTTCCCGCTCCAAGCTTGTTTACAGAGATCATTAGCCCGGACTCGTAGTTTGGTGACGCGTGAATTGCCCCAGCAACGGTTTCAGCAGGCGCATCCAGCCCTGTCCAACAGAGACTTGATATAGTTTCCCGGTAGAATGTATAGTCCATCAAGCCGGTAGGAAGCCCGCTAAATATCGGATGGTTCTTGGCCCACTCATCTTTGTGATAAACGCAACTGGCAAGCGCGGCAAGACTGCCTTTGTTCTTAAGAGGTACAAACGCGGTCTTCTGATCGCCGTTGGCAAAGACGCCTGGAGACAAAAATATTGCAGTCGACCCGCGCACAATGTGTCTTGCAAGCTCACCAAACGCTTCGGCTCCGCCGGGAGCAGGGCTATTGCCTACCAATATCACTTCGCGTCCGGTCTGGGCCTGTGCGAATGGGCGGACCTTGATCCCGTGATCGGTCAGCCATTTTGACAGATCCGGATCGTCTCCCCAAAGCACCACTTCAGCATTGACCTTAGGCATATCGGCCGGGTCGGCAACATAGAACTCAGCTTCTCCACCCGCGGCGGCCCCGCCTCGCTCAAATGTTGCAACAAACCGATACTTGCCGGACGGCCAATTTACGGTCATATCCTCGGAGAAGACCGGCAGCGCAAGCGGAGGCTGAGGTTTGCTGTTGGGATTGTTGATTGTGACGGTCATCTTGCGTTCAAATACTTTTGCGGAATTTGGCCCGAATACTTCCATGCGCACCGGATACTCGCCGGGCTGCAGCACATCTTCATTTGCAAGCACGGCCTCAAGTTTGATCGAAGTCCCTCTGTAGAGATTGACCGGCTCGGCAAATGTGCACCATCTCAGTGGAGCAAAACCGTCGAACATTGCATCTATTGTGCCGGGTTTGAGCTCTCTGAACGTGGTAGTGAGTCCCTCGCCGCTAAGGCCCTGGTCGACCGTGCCGGTTAGGCTGTAGCCGTTAATGTTGGGATTGGATCGAATAGCGTTGAGCCCCAAAAGTCTCTGGCTTGCATTGCGCGCCAGGCAATCTTTGAAGTAATCCTCAGGCCGACCGAACGTATCCGCCAGCCGCCACTTCTCCCAGTCCGCCATAAATGGAACAAGCGAGCGTCCGTAGAACTGCCCAGCCCCCGAGTTCTCTTTGCCGCGCTGCTCGAAGTTGCGAGCTAGGCGAACCAAATCCACGGAGGTCGCGATGCCGTATTCGGAGATAAAGACTGGCTTGGTTCCTTGTCCAATTGAGCGAAGAATGCGAATCGATTCAGCAGTATGCGGCACTTGGGGATAGACGTGGAAATCACCCATGCCCGGGCAAGTGGGATACCCCCACTCCTGCGAGGTCAGACCAGCTCCCTCTTTTTCGTCGCCAAGTAAAAACTCCCACGACTTCGAGCCGGGGTTGGAAACCGAGCCGATGCCAAGTTGGCGGTCGAAACGTCCGCTTGAGAGAAGCACCAATCGGCTATTATCCAGTGAGCGAACAAGCGGCAGCGCTGATACCGCATGGCGGAACACTGCTCCGTCACCGGCCTCGTTTAGTATGCCCCACATCACCACGCTCGGGTGGTTCCGATCTCGCAGGATCATATCTGATGTGGAGCGGTTGTACCTTTCGGCCATTTTGGGCGAGTCTTCGAGAAACCATGCCGAATACGGTTCTTCATAGACCATCAGACCGATTTCGTCGCACAGATCCAACTGATACGGCGTCGCAAGGCCGGATATGAACCTTATGGCGTTGAATCCCATCGCCTTGGCATTGAGAAGGTCTCTTCTCAGCCACTCTTTGTCGTATGAGACACGGTTGCCGATTGGACACTCGTTGCCTGTGTGAGAACTGCGCAGAAAAATGCGCTTCCCATTGAGCTGAAAATGCCCGTTTTCAATTCTAAAGTCTCTGAACCCGCACCGAGCCGACTGCTCGTCGAACACATTGGATCCCTGCCGGCAGAGACGCACTGTCACGCGGTACATGTAAGGATCGTTGAGCTGCCACAGCTTTGGATTTTTAATCTTGATCTGCGTATTGACCACTTTGTCGCCGACTGGAAGAGTCACGTCAAGCATCTTTGCAGCTACGGTTTCGCCGTTGGCCGCAGGCGAAACAGCGATCTCAAGCTTTCCCTTTACTTGCTTTTTTAGCGCGTTTTTTACCGTGGTCTGTATATTTATAATCCCGGTCTTGGGATCTGGATGCACGTAAAGGTTTGCAACCCTTGTCGCTGGAGCGATGAGGACATCCACACTGTCTTCCAGACCGCCATGGTTATAATCATGGCCATAGGTATAGTTGCATGTTTTGTTGCGGTGAGGGGTCTGTTTCAGAGCGATCCCCTCTATAGGCTCTTCTGTTGGATTCAGAAGTCGCACGGCGAGCCGGTTCGATTCATTTGGCTTTATGGCTGATGTAGCATCGAGCACGAATACGCCTTCAGCTCCCTCGTGCTCTCCGATATATTTGCCGTTGAGCCAAACGTCGACTTTATAGTCCGCATTCCAGAACTTGACCAAATACCGCCCATCGGGGTCTGAATTCACAGTAGGAGTAAAGTCTTTCCAATACCAAACGAGCCCGTGGTAGCCAGGAAAGATGTCTTCTATAACCCACGGCACTTTGGTCGGCCTGGAATCCGGCCTGGCGCCTGTCCACCACTGTTGGTCCCGGCCGACATTGTTAGGGTCTATGGCAAGCATCCAGCCTTCGCCGTCAAGTGAGATTACGTTACCGCTGACTGGAGGCTGCGGCGGCTTTACAGTCTTTGCAAAGGCTGCAGATTCTATTGTCATCACAATCAAAGCAGCAAAAATAGCAATAACACAGTACCCGCTGGCTACTAGATTGAATCTATTCAAAATACAAAACCTTCTTTCCTGGCTTTCATTGCATTTCATTAAGTATTTAATTAATAAGACGGATATTAAAATCCTCTCTTTCCGTCGCGTAGGAAATAAGCATTTAGAACTAGCCGGTTGGGGGATTGGCCGGGTCAGATATTCAGTCGTTTGCCGAAAACAACTCTGGTTTTGCTCCTAACATTTTTACATGAGATTCTCAATGTTATCGGTCGTTAGCGACTGCCTCGGG
>JAEWSK010000162.1 GCA_023398345.1 Armatimonadota bacterium
ATCCCGACAGGGCTTTCGCGTATTTACGAGCGTAGGGCACTGGTAGCATTATCCTAACATATTCCTGTGGTCGAGGAGGGGTTCGACTCCAGAATTCTCCACGCTACATTCATTCCTGGCGACCCACCGCACCCGTGGAGCATCATACACGGGATCCTCCTTGCTATGGGGCGATTATGATGATGCGAGGTGATATTGTGCGTCTCTTGGCTGGACGATTTTAGAACTTTTGGGGCAGGCCGATATAGCCTAAGGTGCTTCGATAAATGGTTTTCAGAAAAAGCCTAGTTTCCATTTTCTTCTTCTAAATCAACGTTCCAATCAATTTTATCCGAGTGCTTTTCAAAAGCGCGTTTTGTCACATCTGCCCAACTGTGACGTGACCGAAAACACAGGTCCACAAATCCAAGTGACTTAGTCAGATAATCAGTACCAGCACGGAACAAGCGCGGTTCTTCTTGTGCAAACGCTTCCACCGCTTTTTTTGCACGTCGATAGGCGAGTTCCAACTGAGATGGAGACTGGTAAATGGATGCATCCATATCTGCAATTAGCTGTGTCTGCCAAAACTCATCCACCGGCAACTCTGGGAATAGACGCAATGTAAGTTCACGGATATCATCAGCTTTTATACTAGACAGCGTAATCTTATCTCTGTTCAAGAAACGCAACAGTCGATCTACAATTCTTGCAATTCCCTCGTCAGATCGCGCAGCCATACGATCTGCAAGTACTGGGGCATATTGCATTATGTCATCGAATTCAACTCCATGCCAGATTGGAATAATCCGATTGCGGCCGTCACTTTCCTGAGCCAGAAGTGCTCCTAATTCTTTCTGTGGCCATGATCGATTAAAAAAGGCCTTGCTCAGCACCACGATCCCGAAGCGCGATTTAGCGAGACCTTCATTGATTGACATAGAAATACTATCGCCAATACCAATAGCTCGTTGATCCAACCATACTCTAACCCCCTTTTTATGCAAGGCCTCAGCTAGAGGGACAACAAATGCGTCCTTATCCGGGCTTGCATGAGAGATAAATACATCCCATTGATCTTTTTCCATTATCGACATATTTCCGTTCCCGATAGGAACTGTAGTAGCAGTGATTGATTCAGGAGAAATGTACAGTGTCACAGTTTTTCTATACCTGGGGTGACTCGTGGTATATTTACCAATTCCAGGGATCACTTGGATCTTGCCTCTTGCCCACTCTTCTCCTGACACTTCATTAAATGATCGCTTAAGCTCGTCTAAATCCACAGTCCAAGATTCATAACCAGGAGTCAACCAGTTATCGCCATTACCTACGAGAAATCGCCTAATTAGGTCGAACAGCGAAACGCGATCATGGTCTTGATAGTCAGTGTGTTCGATCTTTATAGTCAATCCCAACGAGTTATCAGGTTGAGGTGGACTCCATTCAATGCCCTTTTTACCAATGCTGGTGCTCAGCTTCCACACAATAGCGCTCCTCTTTGTGGTTTCGGAAAAACTTCTTTTCCGGGATTTTTCCTAACCGGTCGTTTTTAAATTGCTATACAAGACTTTATTTACTCAGATGCTGGTGTTTTTTACAAAGTCATCGTCCCACTGTCGCTTTGCATATGAGTTGCCGCTTCAAGCACTGGGACGTGCAGTGTGAACGCTGTTCCTGTGCCTTTTGCGCTTGAAACGATTAGGCTTGCCCCCATTGTTTCAACGACTGCCGCGACGATTGCGAGGCCGATGCCGAAGCCGGTTGGTTTGTGTTTGCGAGGCTGGTCGAGTTGGGCGAACTCATCGAATATTGTCACGATGCCGGATTCGTCTATCCCGATACCTGAGTCTGCCACGATAATTTCCGTGTTAGTTGTGCGTTGATTAACGCTGACTTCAATCGAGCCTGCATTTGTGAATTTTACTGCGTTTGTCAGTAGATTCGTTATGACAGCAGTCAACTTTTCTTCATCGTAAATGCCGATTCCAACGGAAGATTCGGCATTTATATTTATATCAATGCCCTTTTGAATTGCTTGAGGCATTACTGTGCTGACACTTTGCTCGACGACTAGCCTTGGGTCACATGCCTTTGGATTGATAGCAACCTTTCCGCTTTTCATCCGAGCGATTCGCAGGACGCTATTGACTATATCGAGCAATTGCTCAGAACTTGTCATTATTTTCTTTAGCAATGCTGTTTGCTCGCTGCTGACTGGGCCGGCGATTTCATCAATCAGCATTTCGGCGTAGCCAATGACTGCGGTGAGCGGAGTTCGCACTTCGTGGGTAACGCTATTAAGAAACTCTCGCTGGAGTTGATATGCATGCTCTAGCTCGGTGTGTGTTTCATGAAGCGCTTGCTCGGCCAGTTTGCGCTTTGTTACGTTCCTGACCATATTTATAATAGTCATCTGACCGTCGTCTGAGTGTTGAGGAGACCAAGATTGCGAAAGCCAGCGTGTGTCGCCGGACTTTGTAATTATTCGATACTCAAAGTTTGAAAGCGGCTCTCCGTTTACTGCACGCTGATGCGCTTGCTTAACATTATTTTTATCATCCGGATGTATCGGCAATGACTGCATAGCAATTATTTCTTCGGGTTCATAGCCCAGAAATTCATTGCAGGAAGGACTTGCATATGTGATAGTGCCGTCTGATTGGGTGAGCATAATAAGGTCACTTGAGTTTTCGACGATGCTCTTATACTTTTGCTCGCTTTTTTGAAGTTCTTTTTGTGCTTGCACTCGTGCAGCTATATCGCGAGCTGCACCTTGTATGCGCTGGGGTTTTCCGTTTTGCAATGCAAAGTCGATTATCACTTCCATCCATACGCATGTTCCGTCCTTGCGCAGCGCTCGGACTTCGTAGCTGCATGGTTTCAGTTTAGTAATATCAGCACTTAGCCTTTTTAGAAAAACAGCCTGTTCGTCTTCCGGCAGAAACTCCAGAAGTCTGTGACCGATCCATTCCTCCGGTTCATAGCCCAGCCTGCGAACGGCGGGGCTGACAAAGATAAATTTGCCGTCCAGACTCATCTCCCAAAATATTTCCGCCGAGTTTTCCGCCAGCACTTTATACCGCTCGGTAGCAGCGAGCAAGGCTTCTTCGGCGGTTTTGCGCTCACTGATGTCTGTCATGAACGTGCAAAGCGCGACAAATTCGCCTTGGTCATTTCTAACAGGGCGCCATGAAATTGAGACACATAGAATGCTCCCGTCTTTTTTAACTAGGCGAGTTTCGTAGGACGAGCCTTCAGTTTCCTCGTGGAGTGCGCGTTTATAAATGTCTATCGCAGTGGTGTCGTCGGGGTGAACCATCCACACGCCGCCCATCAACTCATCTATTGAATAGCCGGTCATGCGCGAGGCTACTTTGTTGACGTAGATACATGCTCCGGTTGGGTCAACTAGAATAATTCCGGACGGACTGACCTCTGCCAGCATATAATCTAGTTTTTTGCTGTCATGCGTGCCTGAATGCTGGTCTTTGTAGGTCAACTATTTCCCCCAGTTCGTGCCCAGTAAAATGCAGACATGCTAAAAATATTTGCTACGCGTCTGACTTGCCCATTGTCAGACGCTGCTTGAGGCCGTCGATCCAAATGTCCAGAACCTCATATGCTATCCACAGAAATCCACCGAATGCGAGGATAAACAAGGTGAGCTTGGGTCTGCCGAACACTTCGACAATTGCCAACCAAACTCTCGATGGACATTTCAGCAAGTCCCAACTGTTGAATCGCAGCACGAGTCCGAGATATACACCCAAGGCGATGGCTGCAAAAAATGGAATCGCCCAGAATTTTATCGATATACCTCTCTTTATCGCGGCGCGCTCCACGGGCCGAATTGCCATCGCGAATGTAACCATGCCAAAAAGGCTATAGAGAAAGTAAAATATCGAGCCTACCACTAACTTAATAAAAAGTAAGTTGTCGGTATTTGCGCGCAGGAATAGATTTTGGCTGTCGAGCGCCTCAAGAAAATGCCGCCATTCAGTCAGCAAATAACATGTGTTGGGCAGAAATATGAACCAAATCACTCCCAATACTGCAGTCGCTGCGTATGCCGCAAAGTGAGATGGCTTTTTGTTTAGAATGCCTCTGAGAGCGTATGCAGCGCCTACCGGTATAATTGCCAGCAGCGCATTCCACATAATCCATATAATTGACCCAAAGTTCATCGGCGCTAATACGCAATCCTTTCCTGCTGTGTTTTTTGCCCGACCGACATGTACTCAAACTACTTCTTAGATATGCACTGATTTAGTCCCTTCTACCGGCACTCATGTAATCTCGCGCTAATATCTGACATGTTGAATTTGTCTAATCAAAAATTATTGACATAATCAGAGCGTCATTGGTATAATAAAACCAACAATGACGCTCCTCGGTAGCTCAATTGGCAGAGCACTTGGCTGTTAACCAGGGGGTTCTTGGTTCGAGTCCAAGCCGGGGAGCCAATATCTTGACTCAAAACTATCTCTCAAGTATTTGGCCCTGCCAGCGACGCTGGCGGGGTTTTGTTGTTTTCCTAGCACAGCTTACGTTTCCCCAGCGATTTTGGAAGCTGCATCTTGTTGACCTGCTCAGTCTGAAGTTGCCACATTTTACCCCCCGATTCTCTGTTGGGTGGGTTATTCTCTGAATTCTCGTTGACTCAGCCAAAATAGGTCAACAAGATTTTACGCTCAGAAATGTGACATGACAGTGAACGGTTCGATTCCCAAGCGGAGTGCAAATGGGAATCGAACAGGAGAAGCTCAGATCGGCAATGTGGGAGATGAAGAGTGCGTTCGCTAGACCGGTATCTCGGCGGTGCCTGGAACTCTGGCGTTGTGGGATTATGGACGATGCTTCTTCGGGGAGATCAGACAGCGTTGCTCCTCCCACGAAAGCGGCAAGGGCTTTACCATCAGGTCTTTGAAAGTCAGACCATCGGGTTCACGTCCTTCCATTATGGCATCGATTATGTCCGGGGCAAGGAGCGCAAGTCCCATCATTCTGGTCACGAAAGACTTGTCCACGCCTGCCTTGTTCGCGAGTTCCTCTATTGTGCCGTATCTGCCGGAAAGAAACAGATCATTCCAATGCCAGCCTCGTGCGACCGCTGCAGCAAGAGGGAGGTTACGGTCGTTACCGGCCGATGTAACACTCTCCAGTCCTTCCGGGACTATTATCAGCTTCCTTCCGCCGCGCCGTTTCATCTTCATCGGGATTCTGACGCTGATGGATTCGCTATTCTTCTCAAGTGTTATGCCAGACATTCCTCTTCCTCCGGCTTTTTCATCTCTGATATTATCGAGTGAATTCCGCCTGTGCGGATGCGCACGTCGAGGTCGTTCTCGTAAACCCTTACCTGTTCGACTAAAGTCCGGACTATGCGCGACCTCTCGGCGGGAAAGAGTTCCTCCCATACACCGCCGATCTGCCGCAGGGCCTCGGCTACTTCGGCTTCTGTTACGGCCACATCGGCGGACATCTGCCCATCGGACTGCTCTTCGAGTATCAGCTCCTGAGTTGCCAAATACGTCTGCGCTATCATCTCCGGCGATCTGAATATCGTCTTGAGCTGACCTATTACGGCATCCTCTATCTCCCCTGCAGCGACTGTCTTCACGGGACATGTGTCGTAACCGGCTTTTGAGGCTTGGACGCAGAGGTAATAGCGGTAGGTCTTGCCCTTGCGTCTGGTGTATGTGGGGTACATCGAGTGATCGCAGTGACCGCAACGGATAATCCCCTTCAAGAGCGCAGGGACTTTCTCGGAGACCCTGCTTCCGACCCTGCCGTCGTGTTGGATCATCGCATGCGCTCTGTCCCAAAGAGCCTGTGTTACTATTGCTTCATGCTCGCCGGGATATATCTTCTCCTTGTGCTTTATCTGACCGATGTAAACAGGGTTTGCGATTATCCTGTAGATCGCTGGGCCGTCCCAGGCTTTGCCGGGTCTGAACTTGCTTTTTCTTGTCGTCCACGACTTGGTGGTAATGCCTTTCGCGTTGAGTTCTTTCGCGATGGTCTGCCCGGAGCCTATTTCCGCAAACCGCTTGAAGATGTTCCGCACTATCTTTGCTTCGTGCGGGTTTACTACCAGCTTATGTGTTTCCGAATTCACATCATAGCCGAGCACTGGGGTGCCGCCTGTGAACTTGCCTTTTCGTTTGGCTCCTGCTATCTTGTCGCGGACTCTCTCGGCTATTATGGCGCGCTCAAACTCGGCGAACGACAGCAAAATGTTCAAGACCAGCTTTCCCATCGCCGTGCTGGTGTTAAAGCTCTGGGTGATTGAGACGAATGATACGCCGCGCTGGTCGAAAACCTCGATGAGCTTAGTGAAGTCCAAGAGCGAACGAGAGAGTCGGTCGACCTTGTACACAAGCACAAGGTCGACCACACCGGCTTCGATGTCGCTCATCAGCCTCCGCAGGGCCGGACGCTCCATATTCGCCCCGGTGAAACCGCCATCGTCGTACATCGTTGGAATAACGATCCAGCCCTCATGACGCTGGCTTACGGCGTATGCCTCGCATGCCTCACGTTGGGCGTCAAGGCTGTTGAACTCCTGTTCCAGACCCTCGTCAGTGCTCTTGCGTGTATAGATCGCGCAGCGGATGCAGGACGCGCTAATTGATGCCTTTCTCATACTTCGACTCCTTTCTTGGCCGTGTCGTTTCTGAAGCCAAAAAAGGCCCGGCCGTTCCAATGGGTGCCTGTTATGGCCTTGGTAACCGCTGTCAGCGACCGGTATTTCTTTCCTTCATACTCAAAGCCGCCGAGGACTACTATCACCTCATAGCGTCTGCCGTTCCAGTTGCGAACAAGCCGGGTCCCCGATACCGGCATATCCTGCCTGCGCCTCTTCTTTCGCTGGGTTTGTCTTGTGGTGCGGTCGCAACCGTTTTCGTCGAAGCCATAGGTATCGAGCACCTCTCGCATCTTTGCCTGCGTTGCCTCCGACAGACTGCCGTAGGCAAGCTCCTGTATTCGGTGCGCCAACCGTTTTATGATGAACGTTCTGTTGTAGGCGGGCGGTGGGCCGCCATAAAGCATTGCCCATCGCCCCTTGAGTTCATCATAGGACAGGTTTTGCAGATCCGCGATCTGCCGTAAAACAGAGTCTTTCATTCTCACTTCCTCAGTCTGAGTGCGACAGGCAGATTCTATCCGGCTGTGTTACTTCTTCTTAGCAGCGGCAGCTCGGCGCATCTGTGCGAGCGTTTTGCCCTGCGTCCACTGCACGTGCGGCCGGTCGACTATGCTCCTAAAGTCGCCGCCCCACTCAAGGCCGCACTCACGCGCTATCTTGCCGAACGTCGCCCATGGGCCGTCCCACGTGACCTTGCCATTGATGATAAACACATAGTCCGCAGCAAGTCCCCAGTTGTGCCAACTGTAACCTCCGCGGGCGTTGGTTACCTTCTTGCCAGGCTTGGTCCGGCCCTGGGCGTAAAGGCGATCCTGTTCTTCAATGGACCTGTAGCCACAGGTGAGCATTACCTTGATGCCATTTGCGGCGAGTTTCTTTTCGAAGAGCGTAAGTTTTGCCGCAAACTCAGGGTTCAGACCTTCGCGTGAGGCGCTCATAGTTTCTCACCTCTCGCACTCGAGTTAGATGAATGAACGCTCGAATTCGCCGAAGAGTCAAGTCTCTTCTCAGAGAACGAGCGGATGCCCCTGGCCTGCCTGCGTTTTGCGCGCATGATTCCGGCGGCCAGTATTCCGGCAGCCTCAGATATCCGTTCGGGCATGGTGATCTGCTGGGAATAAGTCCGGCTTTGCATGTTTCCACCTCGCGGTAAGTTTCGGAGGGCCAGTAAAAAGCTCCCCTACTTAGTTATTTACTATCGCAATCCACGAAGTGTCGGGAAACGGGTGCAGGTCCGAGACCATTGGCACACTAAATGTCAATAATGAGTGACGCTTGTGTATATCAAAAACCGCGTTGATGCATGGAATAATTAGCTATGTCCTGCCTGCCCGCTGGGCATTATGGGCGGCGGAAACCCGTAGTGCAAAATCAGCTAACCAAGGAAGGGCAGCGTATGGCAACTCATGCAGCAAAGTATTTGTCGCGCGCGGGCGACCTCAAGACTATTTCCCCGAAATACATGGCGCGGCTCCTCTCGCCCTATGGGGGGTTCCTCTCTTCAAGGGGACTCGATTTATCGAGGATTGACGCAAATGTGAACGCCATAGACTATGCGGCACTCATGCGTCTCCTGATTACAT
>JAEWSK010000248.1 GCA_023398345.1 Armatimonadota bacterium
ATCCACAGGCATACTAGTCCCAGCTTCTTGTTGTGACGCTGGACCTTGAGAACCATATTGATCTCTTTTTGCGTCTGCTGGCAAGGATGTCGATTTGGTTTATGGGACCGATCCATCAATGATACCAGCGTCCCATCCCATCGGGATATCCAGCGATGAATACTTTGCCTACTTACTCGAAACTCTTTGGCTGCTGCGCTGATGTTGCCTCTTTTTATTGCCTGCTTAACCACACGCTGACGAAAGAAGGCCATTTGTCGTATACTTAGCATTGCGGGTGAGGAACCTCCGGTATTATCGTTCTCAACAAACAACCAATACCATAAAGTCCTCATCCGCAACCTAGTAATCTGTAACACATCAATGATAAACGCTCACAATATCAATCAAACCTCTTCCCTGCATTGTGCATTTGTGCTAGCATGAGATGATTTCAGCCTCGATTCTGGAGGAAGACTGTGACAAAACAACAATCTGACACAAATGCACGCGCCGGTAGTCTTTTGCCGCCCGGTATTGGGCCGACTCCTGGCGTTCTGAGTGCGATGCCGCTTCTCGATGAGACCGATACGTCCGGCCTTGTGCATCCGGGCATAAAGGAGCAGCTTGAGCATTCCGGAAAGCGCGACGCGGACGTAGTTATAATAGGTGCAGGCCCAGCCGGGTATGTAGCAGCTATTCGCGCCGCTCAACTTGGAGCAAAGACAGTCATTATTGAGAAAGACTCCGTCGGTGGAACCTGTCTCAATGTGGGCTGTATCCCGACCAAAGCCCTTCTCGCTTGCATAGACACGCTGACAAAGGCCAAACATGGCGCCGAATTCGGAGTCAATGTAAGCGGAATAGATGTAGATGTCTCTAAAATGATGTCGCGCAAGAACACTATTATTAAGCGACTCGTGGGCGGCGTCGAGGGACTGTTTGCAAAAAACAAGATCCGACTGGTGCGCGGATCGGCCAAATTGACCGATGCTAACACCGTCGCCGTTGATACGCCAAAAGGCGTAGAGACCATTCGAGCAAACAAGATCGTCATATGCACCGGCTCAACCCCTGCGCGCCTCCCGCTGCCAGGATTTGAAGTGGGTGAAAATGTGTGGACGAGCACCGAGGCGCTGAGCTTCGACTCAGTCCCCAAGAGTTTGCTAATAGTTGGCGCGGGCGCAATTGGCCTTGAAGCCGGCTACACGTTTTCCCAGCTCGGCTGTGAGGTGACTATTGTTGAAATGATGCCTCACATATTGCCTGCTGCAGATGCCGAAACCGCCAATGAGCTTGCAAAACAGCTCGGCAAGGCTGGAATTAAGTTTATTCTTGGTGCGACGGTGGCTCGAGCCGAGGACACAAAGACCGGCAAGAAGGTCTTTATAAAGTCCGGCGACAAAGAAGATTCCTATGAGGTCGAAAAAGTTCTCGTTGCAATAGGGCGAAAAGCTGCTATATCCGACATCGGCCTCGACGAAGTCGGCGTAAAGCACGACAACCGCCGCATAATTGTCGACAAGAGCATGCGCACCAATGTCCCATCGATCTATGCCGCAGGCGACTGCATCGGTGAGCCGATGCTTGCGCATGTCGGTTGGACTGAGAGCGTTGTGGCCGTTGAAAATGCGATGGGAATGAATGTGAAGATGGACTACCGCGCATTTCCCGCATGTGTCTACACAACCCCTGAGAGCGGCTCGGTCGGTCTTACCGAAGAGCAGGCTCGCGAGCGCTTCAAAGAGATTAAAGTCGGCAAGTTCAGCTTCGCTCACAATGGCAAGGCAATGTCTATTGGAGAAGCTGGGGGCTTTGTGAAGATCATATCCGAGCCGCGCTACGGCGAGATCCTCGGCGTCCACATCGTCGGCCCGCATGCCACGGATCTTATAACCGAAGCAGTGGTCGCAATTAAAAACGAGCTTACCGTCGATGAACTCGTTGCAACGATCCATCCGCATCCGACGCTTGCCGAAGTTGTTCAGGAAGCTGCATACGACACTCTCGGCCGCGCAATACATAAGTAGAGTTCTGAGATTATATCTCAGACTCCATTAAGGAGCGCTGCTCCTTAACCCCATATGCCATAAATTGAATCCCCCAAGTTGGGGGATTCAATTTATGAGTTTGCCATGCCCCGCCAGAGACTCGCAAACCCATATGCTTAAGCCTCAAGTGGGTAATAAAAAACTTCGTACGGGGTCTGGGGACTGTGTATCAGCGAGGTTAAAAGGCAAAATCTCAAACTTACGATTTGGACAGTGTCGCAATTGCCTCACATGCGATGCCTTCACCTCTACCGGTAAATCCGAGCCGCTCGGTGGTTGTAGCTTTGATGCTGACTCGGCTTATGTCGAGGCCCATGCATGCGGCTGTGCGGCGGCGCATTTCGAGCGCATGCGGAGCAATTTTGGGGCGCTCGCAGATTATAACTGCGTCGATATTTGCAATGCAATAGCCCTCGGCGGCAATCAAATCACAGACGAACTCGAGCAATTCCAGGCTGGATGCGCCTTTATACTTCGGATCGGTATCTGGAAAGTGTTGGCCGATATCGCCGAGTGCGGCCGCGCCAAGCAATGCGTCCGCTATGGCATGCAGCACCACATCGGCGTCAGAGTGACCGGCCAGGCCCATTTCATGCTCAATTTCAACTCCACCCATCACAAGCTTGCGATCTTTGGCAAACGCATGCACATCGAAACCCAGTCCGGTGCGAATTTCAGAACGGGAATTTTGCAAATTGCATTCTGCAATCGCCAAATCAGATGGGGTTGTGATTTTTATATTGTCATAACTGCCCTGCACGATTGCTACCTTTTCTTTTATGTGCTCGACTAACGAGGCGTCGTCGGTTGCATAGAACCCGTCCAATTGGGCCTGATCGTAGGCGCGTCGAATGAGTTCAGCGCGAAATGTCTGCGGGGTTTGAATTGAATAAAGCGAGCTTCTGTCGATGGTCTTGCCGACGATACCATCGCCTGACGAGGACTTTATTGTGTCGATCACCGGCACAGCGGCGACGCACGCGCCCATTTGCATAGCCATTGCAATAGAGCGCTCGATTATATCGCATGTGACCATCGGCCGCGCGGCGTCGTGGATGGCAATAATATCAAACGACGCTTTTGCCAGGCCGTTTCTTACCGAGTCCTGTCGCTGCGCACCGCCCGCCACAATGTGCGTGACCTTGCGAAAATTGAAGCGGCCGACCAGATCGACAGCCGCTTCAATTTCGCACATGCCTGTTATTATAATTATCTCTCCGACAGAATCGCATGCCTCGAAAGTCGACAGGGTGTGCGCGAGGATAGGCTTTCCGGCCACCTCGACAAACGCCTTGTTTACACCCTTACCGAGTCTTTCGCCTGACCCTGCCGCTGCTATAAGAGCGGATGTCTTCGTCAACGCTCCCTCCGCCCTGATCACCATTTTCTTTGATCTTGGCAAAGATCATCTTGCCTTGAACTGTTTGCAAGACGCTGGTAACATTTACCGGCAGCGTCTCATCGAGCCGTCTCCTGCCACCTTCAACCACAATCATTGTGCCGTCGTCAAGATAGCCAATTCCCTGCTCTTTTTCTTTGCCTTCTTTGATAATCGTAACACGCATCTCCTCACCGGGCAGCACCACGGGTTTGAGAGCGTTTGCGAGTTCGTTTACGTTTAGCACGTCCACGCCCTGCAGACCAGCGACTTTATTGAGATTGTAGTCGTTGGTGATAATCGCTCCGTCGATTTGCCTGGCAAGTCTCACCAGCCGCGCATCGACTTCTTCATTTGTATCCGCCTCGGCAAACTCCGGCACACGCAGATCCATTTCTTTTTGCATTTGATTTAAGATCTCAAGTCCACGCCGCCCGCGCGCCCGCTTGAGCGAGTCGCTGGAATCGGCTATCTGCTGGAGTTCTTCAAGTATGAACTTCGGCACAAATATCGTACCTTCCAAAAATCCCGCCCGGCAGACATCTGCGATGCGACCGTCAATAATAACGTTTGTATCAAGCAATTTCGGTCGATTGACATGCGCATCGGCTGCTGAGTTTGCACTTACGTTTGGAAAATAGAAGTTCGCCTGTTCCTTGAGGCTCTCGAGTGCAATCAAGGATACATAGCAAAGCACTATTGCCAACAAGACCGTGAGCCAATCCGGGGTTGATACAATATTGCGGATAAGAACGGTTAGTAAAAGACCAAGAGGAATCCCGGCAAATACGAAGATTTTCTCACGTGGAGCCATTTTTAGCCATTTTGTGCGGAAGATATTGATTTGCTGGAATGCGAGTCGCTCGATAACGAATCCCACCAGCGCGCCGATAATCACAAACGCAACTCTCAGCCATATCTTGTCTGCATCAGTATAATGGGCGGGCTTGAAGTCTAAAAACCCGCGTTCAACTGTCATAAAGTACCTATGAGCGAGCAGACTTCCGCCCCAAGCGCCCAATGCTACAAGCAAGATTGTGAACAGCGGCCTTAGCCTTCTGCCTTTTTTTTGCATTTTGCATTACCTCCTTTCTTTAGAGATTTTTATATTATATGAGCCGAGGAACTTAACGATCCACCTCGCCCAGTATAATGTCAATGCTACCCAGTATTGCGACGATGTCAGCTACTTTCCAACCCTTGACCATGGAGTTGAGCGCGCCGAGATTTATAAACGACGGGGCCCGCCACTTCAATCTATACGGTTTTTCTCC
>JAEWSK010000051.1 GCA_023398345.1 Armatimonadota bacterium
ATGTAGTATCGGACGTAATAATTCAACACCACGGCACATCGCTGGTGCAGTATTTTTATGACCAGGCAGTCGGCGAGCAGGATCCGTGCGTTGCTCTGGAGAGCCAGTTTCGCTATACTGGGCCAAAGCCAAAATCCAAGGAAGCAGCAATAATTATGCTTGCTGACTCAGTGGAAGCTGCATCGAGAGCTATGTCAAAGCCGACATGTGCGATAATTGAACTGGTGGTCAACAGAGTTATAGCTGAAAAGCTGCGGGACGGACAGCTTGACGAGTCCGACCTGTCATTTAAAGAAGTAAGCAAAATATCGGATGCGTTTGTCCGTGCTCTTACGGGCACTTTGCATGCGCGAATAGATTATTCAGAAGTAATGGACAACAAGAAGGCGGCAAATGGAGATTCTGATTCAAAACCAGCAGTCGACAGCGAAAGTGAAGCTCAGACGGATAAAGAGTCTGGCTCTGCGAACTCTACAAGCTGAAAACTGCACGAGTGATACCGAGGTTAGCATCTTGCTTGCCGACGACGAAAGTATTAGTATACTTAATGGACAGTATCGCGGAATAGACGGGCCGACTGACGTGCTGTCATTTTCGCAACACGAGGGAGAAGATGAGTTTGCCGCGGAGCAGAACTTGCTCGGAGACGTGGTAATCTCAGTTGATACCGCGATGCGGCAGGCGTCCGAGCGAGGCGCCGATCTTGATTCTGAAATAGACGTGCTGCTGGTACACGGCCTTCTGCACTTGTTGGGCTACGACCATGCGGAGCCCGGAGAGGCTGAGGAGATGTTTGAGCGGCAGGCGAAACTGGTGGCTGAGGAATAATGAGAATTCTTAAAAACCCCATGAATGGGTTCAAATACGCAATCGAAGGCGTCGTGCATGTATTTCGCACCCAGCGCCACATGAGATTTCATTTCCTTACAATGGTGCTGGTGCTGGTCTTCAGCTTAGTATTGCGGCTAAAGCGCGAGGAAGTGATTGTATTGCTGTTCACTATCTCGCTGGTGCTGGCCGCGGAGATGTTTAACACGGCAATTGAGGCAGTTGTCGATCTTGTGACGCAAACGTATCATCCGCTGGCGAAATTCGCAAAAGATATTGCGGCGGGCGCAGTGCTCATTACGAGCATAAACGCGCTTGCAGTGGCGTTTTTGCTGTTTCCAGGCGGATCTAGACTTAAACTGCTGAGCGAGGATGTCGGACTGCACAGTCCGGGTCTGCCGACGGTGTCAGCAGTTACTTTTCTGCTGCTGGCTATAATGGTGCTAATGTGGAAAGTTGCCGGAGGAAAGGGCAAACTGCTTAAGGGCGGTGTCGTCAGCGGACACTCGGCAGTGGGGTTTTTCCTTGCAACGACCATAATGTTTATATCGGCAAATGTTGCAATTGGAATTCTTGCTTTTATGCTGGCAGTATTGGTGGCACAAAGCAGAGTGGAAGGGGGCATACATACCCTTGCAGAAGTAGTGTGGGGAGGACTGTTGGCGACAGGCGTCGCATGTTTAGTTTATGGTGTCCTTTCTCCTGTGCTGGCTCTGCACTAAGAGGGTAGGTAAGCAGTGGACTCAGATCCAAACAGTATGTTTTTAGGAATTATATTGATCGCGGTGCTCGTTCTTTTGAACGCATTTTTCGCCGCAGCCGAGATGTCGCTGGTATCAGTAAGAAAAACGCGCATCAAGCAGCTTGTCGAGGAGG
Source organism: Armatimonadota bacterium (assembly GCA_023398345.1). Classification (GTDB taxonomy): domain Bacteria; phylum Armatimonadota; class UBA5829; order UBA5829; family UBA5829; genus DTKD01. The sequence continues at coordinate 1,705 of JAEWSK010000051.1, forward strand.
GCAACGACAGGGCACGGACCGTGTTGTCGCTTCTTGAGCATCCGACAAACTTCATGGCCACCGTCCAAATCGGCGTGACGGTAGTGGGATTTTTAGCTTCGGCATTTACTGCAGTCAACGTAGCTGAGCCCGTCAGCAAATGGCTTGTGGCAATTGGAATCCCAAACGAAGCGGCCAAGCCAACTGCTGTAGTCGGAGTCACGATTATACTCACCTTATTTACCCTCATCTTCGGAGAAATTGCTCCCAAGAGCCTTGCCATTCAGCATGCCGAAAAGATCGCACTTAGTATCGGCAGCACGGTAAAGTTTCTGTCTGTAATAGCTCTGCCGGCAGTGAAAATAGTTAGCTTCCTAAGCGATTTGCTGGTAAAGCCGTTCGGTGGACACGTTCGGTTCACCAACCCGATTCTCACAGAAGAAGAATTTAAGATGCTCGTAGAGGCCGGCGAGCAAGAAGGCGTAATCGAAGAAGAAGAGAAGGAGATGATCCACTCCATCTTCGACTTTACCGACACCGTCGCGCGGCAGGTAATGGTTCCAAGAACAGATATGGACGCCGCGCCGGTTACAAGCACACTTGATGAGCTTTTGGATGTAATTACAACTACAGGACACTCGCGCATTCCAATCTACGAAGACAACGTAGACAGCATCATCGGTGTGGTGCATGCAAAGGATCTTCTGCCCGTGCTGAGGCAGGCCAAGAGATCATTTGACATGCATTCCGTAATGCGCAAGGCGTATTTCATCCCAGAAACCAAGGACGTGGACGAATTGCTGGCGGATTTCAAGCGCGGCAACGTTCAGATGGCGATAGTTCGCGACGAATACGGCGGAACGGCTGGATTGGTGACTGTCGAAGATCTTCTCGAAGAAATTGTCGGCGAAATCCGCGATGAGTACGATATTGAAGAGCCGCTTATCGAGCTTATTGACAGCGACCATGCGCTAGTCAGCGCTCGAATGAGTATTGATGATTTAAACGAACAGATGGACATAGATATTCCCGAGTCCGAGGAGTTCGAGACAATCGGTGGGTTCGTTTTCGATATGTTCGGCAGACAGCCCGGCGAAGGCGAAATGATGAGTTGGAGCAACCTCGACTTCATCGTGCAGCATCTTGAAAGCGGACGAATCGAGAGAATTCAAGTTATACGCACCGACCGCCCCAAAGACGACGATGATACAAACGGCGTCAACGGCAAGCAAAAGAAAGAAAACGGAACGAAGAGCTAGTGCTCCCAAACAAAAGCACAGTTTAATGAGCACCAAGGCAATCAGACCCATCCATGAGCGATAACTCACGCGATACATTTGTCGGCGAGCCGGTGACACCTAAGCCTGGCACATTCGATACAACAATGATGGCAGCAGGAATGCCGGGACTGCCGCATCAGTTCAGCTGGCGCAATATTGAATACGCAGTCGATGCAGTCATCGAAACGTGGAAGACCGTCGGCGCATGCCGCTCGGGTGGAGATGAAAAATACGTTCGGCGGCACTGGTATAAAATCAAGGCAACAACCGGCGAAGTAATGACCCTCTACTGCGACCGCCAAAGCCCACGTGGGAAAAATCGCCTAAAGAACCGGTGGGTGCTTTACACAATTGATAAAAACTAAGAGGCTTCAAATAAAAGGCGCTGCTCTTTTAAACCCCACTAAAGCAGCGCCCTCAATATCAATTTTGTTTCTTTACCACGTATGCGTTCAAAACAGGTGAGGCTCCGCTGACATCCAGACTTCCGCGCGCGGACACATAGTCGGTATTGGTAAATCCATGTTCTGCCGCGATAACTTTTACCGATCCGCTAGAGCCATCACAAAGCCAGAAACTGTTTTGGTCAATCACTTGGACTCTACCCCAGACAGTGAATACATAGCTTTGGCTAACTGCTCCAAGGATTGCATCGCCTAAAGCACGATTGTTGAGTCCAAAAGATCGCACAACTGTGTATGAATTTGTATTTAAAGTCGAGTTTCCCGCTTTGTCCTGCGCAACTATTGCTACACTGTGTAAACCCAAACCGGCGGATGCAGCAAACGATCCCGTCCAGACATTGGCATCGGCATAAGTGAGCAAAGCGCCGTCGGATGTGACGGATGCGACTTCTCCTTCATCAGTCACTTCCACGCGAACCATTACGGGGTCGCCGCTCGATATAAGTATAGGCTGGAATGTAATCGAGCCAATGGACGGAGCAGTATTGTCCACGAAAAATACGCTGCTCGGACCGGCGCTTGCGCTGGTTAATGAGCCATTAGCGGCAGTGCCGGAAGCTATTGATATGCCTATCGTGCCGTCACCGGTGATATTTGATATTGTCACCGTTCGAGTCGCCAAACCTGAACCATCGACTGCCACAGTTGCATCGACAGTGCCTGTTTTGTTAAGCGCAATATCGCTTTCGGAAAGTGTCACTGTGTCGGCATCTGTATATGCAATTGTATATGTCACCGGCCCGGATTTGGTCAGTTGCACTGAAGGCTCGCTTATGGATACGCCAGGAGCAATACTGCTCACCCGAGTGGCTTCCTGTGCCCAGGCGGAACCAGCGAACGCTGAATCAATGGCCTGCACGCTCCAAAAGTAATCTTGGTCGAAAAGGCCGGTCAGTGTCCAAGAAAGGTTTTTCCCGACGTTGCCTACCGCGGGAATGCGTCTATAGCCGCTTGAGTAGTCGGCCATACCACAAAAGACATCGCCAGCGCCCGCAGTGGTGCCCACACGGATATTGTAGGAAAGCCCCGGCTGAGGTGTCTGAGCGTCGGCAGAAGCGGCCCATGACATCGTCAATGAGCCGTTCGACCAAACCGTTGTAAGGTCGGTTGGCGCTGACGGGGCAGTATTTGCGGTAGCAGTCGGATTTTGATAGAGATAAGTGCAAGGATAGCCGCTTGTCTGATCGCCCATAACAATAATATCGAGCTTGCCGTCTGCGCCGTAGTCGCCCCATGCTATCCGCGCATTGCTAAGTTCGATATTTTCGATGAAGTATCCCTTGAATGTCCCGTTGCCATTTTTTTTGTAGACTTTTGGACAACTGAACAAGTCTTGATCTCCGGCAAGCGCAATATCGATTTTGCCGTCATTGTCGCAATCGCCCCAAGCTATATCTC
>JAEWSK010000072.1 GCA_023398345.1 Armatimonadota bacterium
AGCGCGCAAAGGAAGCCAGCGATTTTGGCAGCGTTATGTCTATCGGCGGCGACACGGTTCTTCTCGAACTTGAAAAGAGCGTCGCGGCGACGCAATTCGTCGGATACGAGCAGTTGGAATCAGACGCAACCATACTTGCAATCTTAAAAGCCGGAGAGCTTGTGTCTACCGCAAATGAGGCCGATAAAGTTGAAATCGTGCTCGACACAACGCCTTTCTACGCAGAAATGGGCGGGCAAGTCGGCGACAGCGGAACAATTGAAGGCAAAGAAAGCAATGTAGCGGTGACAAACACCATCAAGGCCTCGCATTTTTCGCTGCATACCGCACAAGTGAAGTCGGGCTCAATTAAAGTCGGCGATAAAGTCCATGCAAAAATCGATGGCGAGCGCAGGCTTGCTATTGAACGAAATCACTCCGCTACGCATTTGCTGCATGCGGCATTGCATAAAGTCCTTGGAGAGCATGCGCTTCAGAAGGGCTCGGTGGTCGATCCCGATAGGCTTCGATTCGACTTCTCGCACTTCCAGGCAGTCATACCCGATGAAATTCGCGCAATAGAAAACGAGGTCAACTTGATGGTGCTTGCCGATCTGTCGGCTTCCACAGTCGAGGCAAGTATCGACGAAGCAAAAAAAATGGGCGCAACAGCCCTATTTGGGGAGAAATACGGCGATACAGTACGCGTAGTAAAGATGGGCGAAGAGTCCACCGAGTTTTGCGGCGGAACGCATCTGCGCCACAGCGCACAAATCGGACTGTTTAAAATAACCAGCGAGTCCAGTGTCGGCGCGGGACTTCGCAGAATTGAAGCAGTGACAGGCAGCGCTGCCGTGCAATACGTCCATGGCCTCGAAGATCAAATCGAAAAAACTGCAAACGCGCTGGGGTCATCGACGTCTGAAGTGGTTGTTGCGGCTGAAAAAGCAGTGGCAACTGCTCGCGACGCAATTAAAGAAATCGACAGATTAAAATCCAAGAGCGCAGCAGCAGCCGGGGGCGATTTGGCCGAATCGGCGCAAGAAGCCAATGGAATAAAGTTCGTCACATCGTCAGTCGCGACGGTAGACGTGCCCACCCTCCAAAAGCTGGCCGATACGATAACCGATAAGCTCAAGTCCGGTATCGTCGTGCTGGCGGGAGTGTCTGACGGCAAAGTGCTGTTTATAGGCAAAGTCACAAGCGACTTAGTGCCAAAAGGCTTCTCGGCAGGTAATATGCTGCGGGAGGTCGCGAAAGTCGCAGGCGGAGGCGGGGGCGGAAAACCCGAATTTGCTCAGGCCGGCGGCAAGGATGCGTCAAAAGTCGATGAGGCGCTGGCAAAGGCCGACGAACTGATCCGCGCGCTGGCCGCAAGTTAAAAAATAAGAGACGGGTGTCGGGTGACAGGTGTCGGTGGTCGAATATTTAGAAATAGACTGAGCGTGCGCATTTTTTTAACCATATGCGCGCTAGTATTATCGTGTACAGCACATGCGGCGACCAACAACTCCAAATTGGTGGTTGTGGTTGCAAATCGACTGCTGCTTGACGATCTTATCGATGCAAAGCTACCCACAATTTCAAAGATGCTGCGCGGTGGCGCGGTCGGGTTGGTCAGCCCGAACTGCACCGGGCCAAAGACCGAATACTCCGTCATGGCCACAGCAAATGCCGGCTCGCCATACCGAATCGGCAGCTGCGTTAGAGAGTTCTATAATTGCGATGAAACGCTGTCTGACGGCACCAAGGCAGACGTCGCTTATGCAATACGAACAGGACATAAGCCGCCAAACGGCGCGGCTGTATTTGTTGCAATTGGGCAGGCGCTGCGCGACAGTGCAAACCTAAACTCTGCGCCGGCAAAGATGGGCGCGCTCGGAGATGAACTGCACGCGGCGGGCATAGAAACGTCCGTCTTTGGCAATGCAGATATACTGCCGGATACAACCAACCGGTCGGCTGCTGTATTGGCAATGGATTCACGAGGAATTGTGGACTCGGGGCATTGCATACTTTATCCCAATAGCGAAAATCTTGGTCTTCGGCAATCATCTGCTCAATCTCCATCAAAAAATAAAATTTCGGCTGCATCTTCGAAATTTGCAGTAATTTACTTTGGCACATCCACGCAGTTGGATGATATGAAGCCTAACATGTCCGATATTGCATACGCTGCGCACAAAAAAGAGATGCTCGCAGAACTGGATTTACTGCTGCAAGGGCTTGTGTGCAATGCCGATGCTGGAAATATCAAGTTGATACTGGTATCATTTTCGCCGCCGCAGGGACCGTCTTGGGACGAAATATCACCGATTGTAGTTTATCCCGCTGAAAAACCCGGCGTCTTGACTTCTGCCACAACACGCACGCAGGGATTGATCGCAGCTTCAGATTTTGCTCCAACCGCCCTTGCGTTAATTGGCGTCATTCAATCGAGAAATATGATCGGACGGCCAGCAAGTGTAGTGCCTGACTCATATGCAATTAAAAAGCTGCAAAAGATGAGCGAGCGCGTTACTGCAAACCAACAACTTCTGCTGCCGGTCGGCGTCGGCATGGCGATAATTGGAGCGCTGGTTTTCACTAGCGCAGCACTGATTATCGCTTTTGGACTTAAAGTGTCGCGGCGCGTTAAGATATTAATTGAGGCTGCATTCGTGACAGGGGCTTGTGTTCCCGCAGCGCTATTGTTGGCAGTAATTGCGCCAGCGGGGACAGTCGGATATCTCGCAGGCACAGCTTTATCACTGGCGGCGCTTGCAATAATATGTTTCGCGCTATCTGCGATAATTTTTAAAAAAATGACACTCCGCGCCACGCCTGTGATAGTCGCATATGCCATTACTTGCATAATAATACTCGTTGACGCCGTCACTGGGTGCAATCTTTGCAAATTCACTGCTCTGAGTTCATTTCAAATTACTGCGATGCGATTTTACGGAATCGGAAACGAATACGCCGGGTTACTAATCGGCATGGCAGCTCCGGCGGTGCTTTTCGCAACTCGAAAGCCATGGCCCGTGGCAATAGTTGCACTTGCGATATTGTTATCACTCGGTTTGGGCAACTTTGGAGCAAACTACGGCGGGACGGCAGCAGCAGTGGTCACGTTTGGGCTGATGTTTATGGCTGCGGCAAAGAAGAGATTCAGCGCGAGGCATATCGGCATTGCCTTTGTGGCAGCAGTGGCCGCTGTGACGCTTTTTGCACTGTTGGATTGGAAATTGGCCGGCGTCGCCGGATCGCATGCGGCGCGGGCAACTGGATTTACAGACAAACTCGGCGGCGGCTATTTGGAATCGCTCGCCATGCGCAAGGTGCTATTTAATCTCAAAACCACGTTCTCAGTCAAAGGCATATCCGTAGCAATTGCATTTGCGCCGTTTTTGGCTCTGTGGTTTTGGGGAGTGCAGGGAAAAGTGCGAAAACTCTTTGAGCAGCCGGCATGCGCAAAGCAAAAGGGCTGCTGTGAACTGGCAGGACTGAAGGCTATAATGGTCGGGGCGGCGGCTGCGTATTTGCTTAACGACTCGGGTATAGTTTTTGCCGCAATTATGATAGCCATGACGGTGCTTGTGCTGTTATACTCTCTGTTGGAAGATACTAAGCCATGCCTAGAATAGTAGCCCTTGATGTTGGAGATGCAACAATAGGGGTCGCAGCCACTGACGAACTTGGGCTAATTGCACACCCCGTTAAGACTATTCGACGAACAAAAAGCATCAAGGCCGACTTGAAGACTGTTGAAGAACTGCTTGCGGAACTCGACGCGGAGAAGGTCGTCGTAGGGCTGCCCTTACTTGGCTCAGGCGAAGAGGGCGCACAGGCGGCAAAAGTGCGAGATTTTTTCGATCGGCTCGCGAGGCGATTGCGCATTCCGGCGGAGCTTTGGGACGAGAGCTTGAGCACGGTCGAAGCTGAAAACCTATTGCTGGAGGCAGATGTCTCGCGCGCGAAACGGCGCAAAGTGATAGATCAGTTAGCCGCAGTGGTCATACTGCGCGGGTATCTGGGCATATGAATGGATTTGGAAATTTGAAAAGCGTTATTGCTAGAACAAAGATATATATTATGATGCTGCTTGCGGCGCTGATTGTCGTCACTTTGACACTGCTGCTCGGCTCCAGACCCGTTTCAAACGATATAACGCCAGTAAGAACGGTCATTTTACAGGGGTCGTCTGCGCGAAGCATTGCCAACGCGCTCAGCGAGCGCGGTCTCATACGAAGCCCGTTTGTGTTCTTGGTAACATGCATAATAAGCGGTGAAAGCGAAAGGCTCAAGCCCGGAGTCTATGAACTCAACCGTGCGATGAGCGCGCCGCAGATCATCAAGAATCTTGTTGAAGGCCATACACTTGAATCCTGGGTTACTATCCCGGAAGGAAAGACCCTTCGTGAAATTGCCGATATTCTCAAGGCAAAGCAACTGGCCGACGCGACGACGTTTCTCGCGCTGACCACGTCTCGGGGAGATACGTTTCCAAGTTTTTCGTTTATATACTCAAACAACCTCGAAGGCTATCTCTTCCCAGACACGTATCTGATAAAACGCGGCGAGGGCATGGACGAGATCGTAAGAATCATGCTCAACACGTTTCAAAAAAAGGTCGTAAAACCCAACCGGGATGAAATTGAGCAAGTCATTGAGCACCGGTTCAATTTGGACGAAGACGATTTCGCACTCGGTTTGCAAAAACTGCTGGTGGTAGCGTCGCTTATCGAGCGAGAGGCAAAAATACCTGCCGACAGGTCGAAGATTTCTGCGGTGATTTGGAACCGGCTGGCAAAAAACATGAAGCTGCAGATTGATGCCACTGTGAGCTACTCGCTCGGCACAAGTCGCGAAAACAAAAATGATCTATCTCATGCAGACTTAAATAGTGTCTCACCCTATAACACATACGTCAATTTCGGACTTCCACCCGCTCCTATATGCAACCCCGGCCTCGCGTCAATTATGGCGGCTCTCGAACCTGCTGCAATCGACGCGCTATACTATGTCGCAAAGCCCGACGGCAGCCATGTGTTCAGCAAAACTCTGGAACAGCATAATGCCGCCAAGCACGCAATAAAAAGTGGGAAGCTGTAGATGAGTCTATTGGAAAATTTCCGCCCCAGCGCACGCGCGGCCTCGGTAAATGAGATTGATGCAATTGCTC
>JAEWSK010000082.1 GCA_023398345.1 Armatimonadota bacterium
ATACACAACGGAGGCTACGCGGCCGCTCGCAGAGCTTATATTGAAATGACGCCAAAAGCAGTTTGCGAGGAAATATTGCACTCAGGACTGCGAGGACGAGGCGGCGGCGGATTTCCAACAGGTAGAAAATGGGAGTTGACGCGCATCCAACCCGGCCCCAAAAAATATGTTATATGCAATGGCGACGAGGGAGACCCCGGCGCGTTTATGGATCGCAGCGTAATGGAGGGCAATCCTCACAGCGTAATCGAAGGCATAATGATTGCTGCGCGAGCAGTTGGCGCTGATGAGGCCTATATTTATGTGCGAGCAGAGTATCCGCTTGCAGTCGAACGTGTGAGAAAAGCCGTTGCCGATGCCGAAGAAACCGGCATACTCGGCAATAACATTTTCGGATCCGGCCAAAGTCTAAAGTGCAATGTTATGGAAGGCGCCGGGGCGTTTGTCTGCGGCGAGGAAACTGCTCTAATTGCTTCAATCGAAGGCAATCGCGGAATGCCGCTGCCAAAGCCGCCGTTCCCGGCACAAAGTGGGCTTTTCGGCAAACCCACTGTAATTAACAATGTTGAGACCCTCGCCTCAGTTCCGCTGGTGCTTAAGTCGGGCGCGGCGGAATTTCACAGCGTCGGCACGGAGACGTCGCCGGGTACAAAGACATTTGCACTTACGGGCCATGTTGTCAACACTGGTTTAATCGAAGTTCCTTTCGGAACCACACTGCGCGAGATAGTTCACCACATCGGCGGTGGTGTCACGGACGATGCAGGTCGAATACTCGGACAGGAGTTCAAGGCGGTGCAGATTGGTGGGCCATCAGGCGGATGTCTTACCCAAGAACATCTGGATCTCCCGCTGGACTTCGATTCGCTAAAGAGCATAGGGGCAATGGTTGGCTCAGGCGGACTTGTCGTAATGAACAAGCAGACGTGTATGGTCAGCATCGCCCGGTTCTTTATGCAATTTACTCAAAACGAATCTTGCGGAAAGTGCGTTTTGTGCCGCGAGGGGACAAAGCAGATGCTTGCGCTTCTGGATGATATTACGGAAGGCCGCGGAACTATGCAGACGCTCGAACTGCTGGAAACAACAGCAAGAGCAGTCCAAAAGGCATCACTTTGCGGGCTTGGAAAAACTGCACCGAACCCGGTGCTATCGACGCTGAGGCATTTCAGAGCTGAATACGAAGCGCATGTGAACCAAAAGCGATGTCCAGCCGGACAATGCAAAGCACTCGCGCGACCAGAAATTATCGCTGAAAAGTGCAAAGGCTGCACCGCGTGCGCGAAAAAATGCCCGGTCGGAGCGATTTCCGGCGAGCTCAAAAAGCCTCATACGATTGATGCCGACATTTGTATAAAGTGCGGAGTCTGCAAAGAAACCTGCCGCTTCGACGCCGTAATTGGAGTGTAATTATGAATAACAATGAGTTTCTTACAATAGACGGAAAAGAAGTTCGGATCGGAGAAGAGCACAATCTCTTGGATTTGATAAGAAAATCCGGGATAGATATTCCTACGTTTTGTTATCATTCCGACTTGAGTGTCTATGGAGCGTGCCGATTGTGCATAGTCGACATTGAAGGCCGTGGAATCGTGACGTCCTGCTCGACAAAACCCGAGCCAGGGATGGTTGTAAAAACAAGAACTGAAGAAATTCGTGAAATACGCAAGATTACTATTGAGCTGCTGCTCGCCAACCATGACAAAAGCTGCCCAACTTGCGCAAAGAGCGCATCTTGTCAGCTTCAAGAGCTGGCGAGAAGGTTCGGCATAGAGGAAGTTCGATTTAAATCTACGCACAAGCCCGTTGAAGTAGATAAGAGCTCACCGTCTATCGTTCGCGACCCAAATAAGTGTGTGCTGTGCGGAGACTGCGTGCGGGCTTGCTACGAGATTCAGGGAATCGGAGCCATAGATTTCGCTGGCCGAGGGGCATCGAGTGCGGTAGTTCCGGCGTTCGGAAAAAAACTCAATAAAGTAGAATGCGTTTACTGCGGCCTGTGCGCAAGCGTGTGTCCGACAGGCGCGCTTACACCCAAATCTGAAGTCGAAGACGTCTGGAAAGCAATAAACGACCCCAAGAAAAAAGTGGTCGCGCAGATTGCACCGGCGGTGAGGGTAGCTATCGGCGAGCAGTTCGGGCTTGATCCCGGCACTATATCTACCGGCCAAATCGCAGCCGCGCTTAAGGCGATAGGCTTCGATCAGGTTTACGATACTTCTTTTGCCGCCGATCTGACGGTTATCGAGGAGGCAAATGAGTTCATCGCGCGCAAAACGGCGGGCGAGAATTTGCCTCAATTCACATCCTGCTGCCCGAGTTGGGTGAAGTTTGCAGAGCAATATTACCCGGCGCTGTTGCCGAATTTATCAAGCTGCCGCTCACCACAGCAGATGTTTGGATCTCTTGCAAAAGATGTTCTTCCAGAAAAGTTGGGAACGGCTGTTGAAGATTTGACGGTAGTCTCAATAATGCCATGCACTGCAAAGAAATTTGAAGCAAGGCGGCCTGAGTTTAAAAACGGCAATATCGCCGATGTCGATTTTGTTTTGACCACTCAAGAACTGGCTCGAATGATCGAAGAAGCGGGGCTGAAGTTTAAAACTTTAGAGCCCGAGTCATTAGATATGCCGTTTGGTTTTAAGACGGGCGCAGGAGTTATTTTTGGCGCGTCAGGCGGCGTGACTGAAGCTGTTTTGAGATATGCAGTGGAGCAAATCGGCGGCACGCTGGATAACGTCGATTTCAAGATGGTTCGAGGCGAAAACGGAATCCGCACTGCGACAATATCGGTGGCGGGCTTGGAACTCAAGCTGGCAATAGTTCATGGGCTGGCAAATGCAAGAAAAATTGCTGAAGAGGCTATCGCAGGCACATGCGA
>JAEWSK010000088.1 GCA_023398345.1 Armatimonadota bacterium
CTTCTAGTATGCACACTGCTTTATATTGCCGTCACAGCCGTTATTACTGGGATGGTTCCATTCGACAAAATTAGCGTTGAAGCCCCAGTATCGAACGCTTTCAAGCAAGTTGGACTGCCCTGGGCACAGTTGCTTGTAGCCGTAGGCGCTGTTGCCGGGATTACTTCAGTATTGCTCGTTCTCATGTTGAGCCAACCACGCGTGCTGCTTGCAATGGCGCGAGACGGTTTTCTCCCGCCAAGATTTTTGGGAGCCGTCCATGAGCGATTCCGCACACCTTGGAAATCTACTATCCTCACTGGAATTGTAGTGGCGACAATGGCTGCGTTGATTCCTTTGCGCATACTCGCCGAACTCGTAAATATAGGCACACTATTGGCATTTGCAATCGTTTGCGTTGCTGTAATAATTATGCGTCGAACTCACCCTGACGCAAAGCGACCGTTTAGATGCCCTATGGTACCGCTTATCCCAATTCTGGGGATATTGTCTTGCATTCTTATGATGTTTTCTCTGCCTTGGCAAAACTGGCTAAGGCTTGGCGTTTGGCTTGTGATCGGAATGATTATATATATTTCATATGGCCACAGGCATAGTGTTATGGTAAGAACACAGGCAGATATCGTGTCGATCGAAGTGCCGGTAGGCGATAAATGACGGCACGGGTGGGGGACATGGCCCTTCAGTTTTTGTCGCATGCACCCGACAACTATGGATGTTGGTGTATGCGGCTAATTGACTGAGGCCCGCCCTCGTGATATACTAAACGCGATTGATTTATGCTCTTGGGAGGTTCCGGCGTGCCGAAGAAAATTCTTGCCGTTGATGATGAAAAACACATAGTCCGCCTTGTTCAGGTAAACTTGGAAAGAGCGGGATATCAAGTTGTGACAGCGAACGACGGTAAAGAGGCGCTGCAAAAGATTGCAGACGAGAACCCGGATTTAGTCGTCCTGGATGTTATGATGCCGTATATGGACGGCTTTGAAGTGCTGCAGAACCTGCGACGCAATCCAAGCACTAGGGACATTCCAGTTATAATGCTAACTGCGAAGGCCCAGGATGCTGATGTGTTTAAGGGTTGGCAATCCGGCGTTGATTGCTATCTGACTAAGCCCTTTAATCCGATGGAGTTGCTGTCGTTCGTAAAGCGCATTTTTGATTCAACGGGCGGTGGGCCCGGTGGTGACAAGCGCTACGAGATTAATATCTGACCGGGAAATCAAGGAGATCATTGTGAGCGACAGAAAAACAATGGCGATTGTTCTTGGAGCAACTGTCGGAATTGCAGCAGTTGCTGCAGCAGTTGGAGTTTATGTAAGTAAGCATGGAACTTCCGAACCAGAGATCGTAGATGTAAACAACGTATTTGAAAAAGCCAGACAGACAGTCAAAAAACTTGACATGGCAGTCGATACGTTAAAGAAATCATCTGCATAAAATAAGCAATAAAAAGGCGGCACACCAGGGGACTGGCAGTGCCGCTGATTGTTTTACCTATGTACGTCTGATAATATATCTTATGTTAACTAATGTTTGCACCTGTGCACCTAGTCCATCTTAAAAGCAATAGCACTAGAGAATAATGCCGAGATACTCGTTATCGTGCATACAGCGCCCTTCACTATTTAGGCCAACTATCTGTGTTTCGTATCCTGTTCGTTTGACTGCAAGACTGCCGCACTTTGGACAATATGTATTTTCTCCGGTTTCAGTTTGGATGTTACCGACGTAGACAAATTCAAGCCCGCAGTCTCTGCCAATCTTTGCAGCTGCCGATAGTGTTTCTGGCGGCGTTGGCGGTACATCAGATAGCTTGCCGTACGGAAAAAACCTGGTCACATGCCAGGGAGTTTTCGTTCCCAAGTGCTCAGCAATCCACCGTGCGGTCTTTGCAAGGTTGTCGACGCTGTCATTCCATCCTGGTATGATATTTGTTACGCATTCTACATGCATGCCCCATTTATGCTTGGCCCTGATCGCAACGTCAAGAATTCCTTGCAACGATGGGACATTCATAAGCTTTTTGTACATCTCATCGTCCATGCTCTTGATGTCCACACGGTATACATTGAGGTACGGCCCGATCAAATCGAGATGTTCACAAGTGGCGTATCCATTTGTCACATATACAGTGTAAATGTCGTTATTGTGACAAAGTCTAGCCGAAGGCAATGTATAGTTTAGCCATATTCCTGGCTCGTTATATGTCCATGCTATTCCTGTGCATTTATGTAACTTTGCCAGTTCGATTAGTTTTTCGGGCGTAATACCAGTCCTACACATATTTGCATAAGATTCCACTGCGTCGGCATAGGCTATTTCCCAGTTTTGGCAAAAAACGCATCTGAAATTGCAGCCTAGTGTGCCAACTGAAAAGCAAAGGCTGCCTGGTTTATAGTGAAATACCGGCTTTTTCTCGATTGGATCGGCCGCAGCAGAAGATATGACACCGTATATTGTGTCATAAAGCGTTCCCTCGAAATTGATCTTTGTTCTGCAATAACCCACCCCACCCTGTTTTACCTTGCAGCGCCGCTGGCAAATGTTGCACTGCACGCAACCATTTGCCAATTTTTCCGCAAGCAGCGCTTCGGCAAATGCGCCAATATTTCTGAGTGATTCTATAACATCACCTTTGATAACACCTGTCACAGTTATTTCTCCGGCATTCCGATATATCGCCAATTATTGTGACGATGAAATTTGATTTTACCCTTTACAAGCCAGCATGTTATTCCGATAATGCATATGTGCGACACTTAACATCTGGCCAACGCGCAAAGTTTACTATATACTTTGCTATTATACCGATGCTATTGGCATTCCTACCTTGGCTGATATTTAATCAGTCATGGGCATTTTTTATTGGATATGCACTGTCGTCCACACTCTGCTTGTTTGCTGCCTTAAAGTATTTCTCCAGGCCGGATGAGTCTACCGCAAAAACTTCCTCTGATTATCAAGACAAGTTCGATCACATGAAAAATGCGGCTGCAATCACTGGCATGCTCGGGCCGGAAGCCGATATTGTTGAAACTAAGCAAGCACTTGCAAACGCCTGTGGTCTTGCAATGAAGACCGAACTTGCATCACTATTTACGATAGATCCGTGCATGGGCAGCGTTGAATGCTGCAGCACAGATGCAGTGACTGAGGAACTGCAGCAGGCCATGTTAAGGGTTTTGGGTATGCGTCTGACAGACCGCACACAGACGCAAACATGGATCGCATCAGACATGTCCAAAATTGACACTCAAGACACTGAGGCTCTGCATGTGTTGATTGAAAATGGCGTTCAGGCCATAATCGCATGTCCTATACGATCCGAGGTGAGCGTCTGTGGTGCGCTTGTGGCATTTTACAAGGAGCAACCCACTGATTTCAAAGATAGGGCACTTGATATTGAGATAATTGTTGCGCATGCTTCGGCTGTGCTGTCATATGCGCTATCGTTAGAACAATCACGGTTCCTTCTTGATGACTTGGCGGGCGCAAACCAAGAATTGTCTCTTCAAGCAACTGTCGACGGTCTTACTGGTCTGACAAACCATCGAACATTCCAGCAGACACTTAATGAGACTTGTTGCAAGTCCGAACGCAAAAACGGGCGGCCGTTCTGTGTAGTCATGGTCGACGTGGATCATTTCAAAGTCTTCAATGACACTCATGGCCACAGAGAGGGAGATGCCGTTTTACGTAAGGTTGCCAAGACTATGATGGAGGGGCTCCGCCAAGGTGATCTTGCCGCAAGGTACGGTGGCGAAGAGTTCGCAATGATTTTTCAGGGCGTTACAAAAGATGATGCACTTGCAGTGGCAGATAGGATTCGTCGTTCAATTGCGCAACAAACATTGTCCAAAAGTAATGTTACAGTAAGCATGGGCATATCAGAATTCCCAATAGATGCCACAACGCCCGGTGAATTAATCGAGTGTGCCGATAAAGCCCTCTATCATGCAAAGGTAACAGGAAGAAACAGAGTTTTTGCCTGGGGATCGATGAGCAGTGATAGCAAAAACAGCATGTTCAGCGACGATATTCGCAAGAAATCAGTTCTCGTTCTTGAGCAAACGGGCAATCCAAGCGCAGATATTTGCAAAGATGTGCTATTGGAGCAATCATTTGCAGTTGAGCTCACAAACACTTTTGCCGATGCAGTAGAAGTATTGAAAACCAAGACATTTGATATCTTACTGGTCAGCCTTGAGGCACTGCCTGATCGCGATCTAAAGTGGCTCGGCACGTTGGCGGCAATGCACCCACATATGCCCAGAGTGCTGATGGCAACGGATCTGCCGCCAAAGGATTGTAGAGATGCACTTAGGCGAGGTGCCTGTGACATTTTGCTCAAGCCATTTAATCCTGCCGAACTGCCGGTGGTTGTTGAACGCAATCTTGAGCGGCAGCGCCTAGAGCTTCAGCGACTGATGGAAAAAAGCACAAATGTGATGCTTCAGGCAATCGAAGCCCTGGTGGCCGCCGTCGATGCAAAAGATCATTTTACCGCAGGACACAGCCAGAGAGTTACTGCTATAACAACGGCAATTGGTGATTTGCTCAGGCTATCTCACGAAGAACTTTATGCCTTGGAATTGGCTTCAAAGCTCCATGACATAGGCAAAATAGCGCTGCCGGATAGCGCACTAAACAAGCAATCGCCATTGACGGAAGACGAATGGCAAGCAATGCGTCAGCACCCAGTGCAGGGCGCAAGGATTGTCGGCGAAATTAGCGAGCTAGGCTATGTCAGCACAATCATACGCCATCATCACGAGAGGCTTGACGGAAGCGGCTATCCTGATGGATTGATCGGCCCGGCAATTCCCTATATGTCAAGAATTATAGCCGTTGCTGACGCATTTGAGGCAATGACATCCGAGCGCGCTTATCGTGATCGACTCAGCCCATCGGAAGCACTAAATGAACTAAGGCACTACGCGAACA
>JAEWSK010000060.1 GCA_023398345.1 Armatimonadota bacterium
AGGCGGGACTACTTTGGCGGCAAATTTTCTGTAATCAGACCACTTGCTTACATTCGCGAGCACGAGCTTGTTCGATTCGCAAAATCATGCGAGTTTCCAATTGTTGAAAGCGACTGCCCGATGGCCGCGACCTCACGCCGCAAGGCCGCTATGGAATTGATGAAGCAAGTTTCAAGAGAATTCAGGTCTGCCAACGCAAACATCGTTAAGGCGGCGGGCATTGCAGGGTGTAACTCGGATTTTGAAGATATAAACTGAGAGTTTCACAAAACGGACTTGAGCACTAGCTCGTCAAATGACTCGGCTATACGACATCCGGGCTGGACAACGAGAAAATCGTCACTATCCCAATCGCCTCCAGCAAGACGTTTTATTAAAGACAAGTCTCCGCAGAGTTCTACATATTCCCAGCCGCGCTCATTTGCGAGTTTTGATGTGAATCGACGGTATTCAATGACGTCGCCAATGCCCATGTTGATAAACGCAGCGCGGGTGTAGTTCGCGCACCACTGCCGCTCCTGCTCGATAAGATAGTCGGCATTGTCCTCGCCGTAGTTCTCGACGTATTTTGCGTAGCGCTCCGAAGATTGCTTCTCATGTATATCAACAAAACCCTGATCCACATCGCCTTCTTTGCGCTCTATCCAGCCGGGACTGTAGTAATACGTGCCAGGATGTGCATTAAACTCAGATAAATAGCGCTCGCGCGAGCCTAAAAACGCCGTGATGCAATCGTGCATGCGCGCAATTACGATGGGAATCGAACGAGCGCAGATTTCGGCAGTGCCGCGGCTGCATAAACCGTAGCCGAGTATAATCGCATCGTAATCTTTGCCCTCGCACGCGTCGATGGCGCATTGGACGGCGCTGCGAAGGTCATTCGGAATATTGTGCAACCCGAACGCAAGCGTTTGGATATCTATAACGTGCGGACTCGACGCTGACACAAGATAAAACTCGCGCGCCAGAGCCTCGCATGATATGAGCTTGATCTTCATATCAGCATTGTAGCCGGGATCGGTGCGCGGGTCAACGCGCAATAGATTTTGTAAGCCGACACAGCCATTGTCGGCCTGTTTTTTCGTGATTAAGCAGATACTTAAGCGAGAAGGAAGTTCCTAAGCAGACGAGGAAGCAGTAATTTGCATGGGCAAAAGCCCATGGCGTTTGATCGAGGAATACGACCCGTTTTGCAGGAGGGCAAGAGGTTTAAATGGATTATTTTCTGACTGAAGAGCAGATATTCATGCGCGATGTAGCTAAAGATCTCGCGGAAAAGAAGATAAAGCCGATGAGCGCGCATTATGACGAGGCCAATGAATTTCCCTGGCCTTTAGTCAAAGACATGGCCGCCGCTGACATATTCAGAGTGCTAATCCCCGATGAGTATGGCGGGATGGCAGGCGACAGTCCCATAATGAATATGTGCGTCGTTACTGAGGAACTCAGCAAAGTTGACGGCGGCATTTCACTTGCATTTGCCGCGACCGGGCTGGGCACGTTCCCAATCTTGGTATCAGGCTCCGACGAGCAAAAGCAGCGTTGGCTGCCACGTATCGCCGACGGCACCGTAGCTGCGTTCGGTCTCACTGAGGCAAACGCCGGATCTAACGTCGCGGGCATTCAAACTCGCGCAATTGAAGACGGCGACTCATATATTATCAATGGAACAAAGCAGTGGATCACAAACGGCGGCGAAGCCGATATTTACACAGTTTTTGCCATCACCGACCCTGACCGAGGCCCGAGAGGCGTGAGCTGTTTCGTGGTCGAAAAAGGAACCGAGGGGTTCTCGTTTGGCAAAAAAGAAGACAAAATGGGAATTCGCGCGTCGGCAACTCGCGAACTTATCTTCCAGGACTGCCGCGTTCCAAAAGAGAACATGCTCGGAAAGCGTGGAACCGGGTTCTTTACAGCAATGAGAACGTTCGACCAGTCAAGGCCGGGGGTTGCCGCACAGGCACTGGGAATCGCCGCAGGCGCGCTTGATCTCGCCATCAATTACTCCCGCGAGCGCAAGCAGTTCGATCAGCCGATATCTGCGTTCCAGGGACTGCGATTTATGCTCGCAGACATGGCTATGAAAGTCGAGAGCGCACGGGCATTAGTTTACAGCGTTGCGCGATGGATCGACTCGCATCCAAACGAGAAGGTGACTGCTTACTCGGCTATGGCGAAGTGCTGGGCATCTGATGTGGCGATGGAAGTCACCACAAATGCAGTGCAAGTCTTTGGCGGATACGGCTATATGAGGGAGTATCCGGTCGAGAAGATGATGCGCGATGCAAAAATCACCCAAATTTACGAGGGAACCAACCAGATTCAGCGAGACGAAATAGGCCGTGGGCTTATAGCCGAGTCTGCAAGAAAGAAAGACTAAATAAGCTTATTTAATTGGGGCGGGTTTTGTAATTCCGCCCCAGTTTAGAAGTGGGATTATAGCGACGATGAAAATTGTTCAGGCACTCGATGGTGCGTGGGAACTGCGCAAGGCAGGTTCCGAAGACGCGATCAAGGCGCTCGTACCGGGCTGCGTGCATACAGACCTTATTCGTGCGAAGGCAATTGAAGACCCGTTCATCGCTGACAATGAATATCAATCAGCATGGGTGCATGAGACCGACTGGGAGTACTCGCGGTCGTTTGAGCCCGCCGATGCCATATTCGAAGCAGATAAAATATATCTCGAATTTGACGGACTCGACACGATAGCCGAGCTTACGCTCAACGGCCATCTGCTCGGACGCGCCGATAACATGTACATCGCCCATCGATTCGATGTGACCGACAAGCTCACGCCGAAAAAAAACACCCTCACAATCAAGTTTTTTTCGCCCGTAAACTACGCAAAGCCGCTCGTTGAAAAGCAGCCACTGCTGTCGGCAGGCGATTCTATACCGGGTGCAATCTACACGCGAAAGTCCCCGTCGCAGTGGGGTTGGGACTGGGGCCCGAAGATCCCAACAAGCGGCATCTGGCGGTCTATACGACTTGCAGGATATAAAATTGGGCGAATTGAAGATGTGCGAACCCACCAAACACATCGGAACTCCGGAAAGGTGGAACTTAAGGTCGAGGTCGCATGCGAAAAGTTCAAGCGCATGTCGACTGACGTGAGAATTCGACTGATTCACCCGGATGGACGCATTGAAGACCAGCTTTGCAAGTCAGTTTCATCGCATGCAAAATGCACGTTTACAATAAACCAGCCCAAGCTCTGGTGGCCGAACGGCTACGGAAATCAGCCGCTATACGAAGTAGAGGCGCTTTTGATGTCCGGCGTCGAAAAATTGCACTCGTTTACACGTCGAGTTGGACTGCGCACGATAAAAATCGATCAGAGCAAAGACAAGCACGGCAAGGCATTCACGTTCGTTGTAAATGGCGTATCTATCTTTGCAAAGGGCGCAAACTGGATTCCAGCGGATCAATTCCCATCGCGCATAACCGACGAGCGCTACCGACATCTGCTCTGGAGTGCTGCCAAGGCGAACATGAATATGCTTCGAGTGTGGGGCGGCGGGTTTTATGAGGACGAGCGATTTTATGATCTATGCGACGAGTACGGTTTACTAGTATGGCAAGATTTTATGTTCTCGTGCTCCCAATATCCAGTCGATAAAACCTATCTGGAAAACTGCCGCAAAGACGCTGAGTATAATATAGTTCGACTGCGCAATCGGGCTTGTTTGGCGCTGTGGTGCGGCAACAATGAGATGGAGTGGTTCTTGTGCAGAGGCTGGGGAGGCGATCAAAATCTGCAGTGGCGGAAGATGTATGAAAAAATATTTCATGACATGCTGCCCTCTATCTGCTCTAAGCTCGATCCCGACACATATTACTGGCCGAGTACGCCATCAAATGGAATTCATAAGCCGTTTGACAACCCAAACTCAGAACAAACCGGCGACGGGCACTTTTGGGACGCATGGTTTGGACGGCAGCCGTTCACAGAATATAGAAATCACGTCTTTAGATTCGCAAGTGAGTTCGGGTTTGAGGCGCTGCCAACAATTGAAACTGTAAAGAGCTTCGCGACCAACGATGACCTCAATATGACCAGCTACATTATGGAATGCCATCAGAAGCACAGAACTGGAAATGGGCTGATCTTATATTACATGACGCAGACTTGCAGATTTGCGCGCAACTTCGAGATGACTTGCTATGTAAGTCAGGTTTTGCAGGGCGAAGCAATGCGTTACGGTATTGAACACTGGCGTCGCAACCGCGGACAGTGCATGGGCACGCTGTATTGGCAGCTTGACGATTGCTGGCCGGTGATCAGTTGGTCGAGCATCGACTATTTCGGCCGATGGAAGGCGCTGCACTACGCTGCAAAGCGATTTTTTGCGCCGATACTGCTTTCGGTTCGAGAAGAAGGCAAATCAGCTGAGATTCATGTGACTAACGACACAGTTAGCCCTGCAAAAATTGAAGTAAAGTGGGCACTTGAAAAGCTAGATGGAACCGTGCTGCGCAAGAGCAGGATAAAAACCAGCGTCAATGGCGAGCAAAACAAGTTAATCGCATCGCTGGACTTCTCCGACGAACTTGCCGATAAGGCGATCCGGCAGGCGGTGTTGGTAACAGAGCTTATTATAAACGGCAAATCCAACGGTCTGACAATGACATCGTTTGCACCGCCAAAGCATTTGGAGTTCATCCAGGCAAAGTTGACGGTAGATGCGAAGCGCGATGACAAAGGCGCATATGTGGAAGTTAGCTCCGATGTCGCGGCAAAATGGGTGTGTTTGAGCGCACCAAAGCTCGATTTGATATTTTCGGACAACTACTTCGATCTTCCGGCAGGACGGACGATTAAAGTTCGCATAGAGTCAGAGATAGACGACGCAGATTTGGCAAAAATCCGAGCGTATTCTTTAAGAGACTCTTACTAAAGAGCAATATATGAAGTTTACACGTTCTGAAGAGCTGTTTACACGAGCACAAAATGTAATTCCCGGCGGAGTCAACAGCCCTGTGCGGGCATTTAAATCTGTCGGCGGCAAGCCAGTGTTCATAAAGCGCGGCGAAGGCAGTCGCGTTTACGATGAAGACGGCAACTCGTTTATCGACTATGTGTGCTCGTGGGGGCCGTTGATTTTAGGGCATGCATGCCCCGAAGTCATTGAGGCAATCAGGCGCGCTTCTCTCGATGGAACAACATTCGGCGCATCGACCGCACTCGAAGTCGAGCTTGCGGAAATGATAGTCGAGGCCGTTCCGTCAATTGAGATGGTGCGCTTAGTCAGTTCGGGAACCGAGGCGCTTATGAGCGCAGTTCGGGTTGCACGCGGATTTACAGGCCGAGAGAAAGTTATAAAGTTTGAAGGCTGCTACCATGGCCACTCAGACGGATTGCTTGCGAAAGCAGGATCGGGAATTGCCACGCTCGGCGTCCCGGACAGCGCGGGCGTGCCTGCGTCAATTGCATCCGATACAATCACTCTGCCATATAATAATATCGACGCTGTCGAAAAGGCTATGCACGCAGTCGGAAACGAAGTCGCATGTGTCGTTATCGAGCCGGTTGCAGGCAATATGGGCGTTGTCGCACCGAAACCCGGCTATCTGGCCGGATTGCGGGCGATTTGCGACAATTGCGGCGCGCTGCTTTTGTTTGACGAGGTTATAACGGGTTTTCGAGTGGCCTACGGTGGAGCGCAGGAGCTTTTCGGCATCAGACCCGACCTCACGACACTGGGTAAAATCATCGGCGGCGGTCTTCCAGTGGGGGCATATGGCGGCAGAAAAGACATTATGAGCTGCATAGCGCCGCTCGGCCCGGTATATCAGGCGGGCACTTTATCTGGCAACCCATTGGCGGTCAGCGCTGGAATCGCTACTCTTAAAATGCTGCAAAAGCCAAAATTTTATGATGAACTGGAGCGCAAGGCATCCGCGCTTGCCGATGGGCTATCTGCTGCCGTGAAGGGCACGCGCATAAATCGAGTAGGTTCGATGATGACGGCATTTTTTACCGAAGGCGAGGTAGTAGACTACGCCTCGGCAAAGAAAGCAGACACAGCGATTTATGCACGATTCTTTGCAGAAATGCTGCAGCGCGGGGTGTATTTGGCTCCATCACAGTTCGAGGCGGCATTTGTATCGGCTGCGCACTCGGATCAAGATATTGAGCTAACTATCGAGGCTGCGCGAAATGCGGCGTCGAGTCAAATGCCGTAGCGGTGCAGTCGAATGCGGATCGTGTCGCGTATTACTTGCAGACCGGCGCGCATTGGCCTGATCCGGCTGTCGGCATCGTGACTCCATCGAGTCGGGACTTCGGCAACTTTAAAGCCCATTTTGCGCGCGAGATAGAGCGCTTCGATGTCAAACCCCCACCCGTCCAATATGCACTTTGCAAACACTCGCCTTGCTGCGTCTCCCACAAATAGCTTAAAGCCGCACTGCGTGTCTTTTATGCCTGGCACGGCAAAGAGTTGGATAAACAAATTGAGCATCTTGCCGCCGAGTTCTCTGTAGTGGGGCTGGTGAACAAGAAGACGCGAGCCGGCAACGGCCCGCGAGCAAATAGCGACACCCGCACCGGACTCGATTGATTCAAATAGCTTCGAAAGTTCATCTATAGGAGCGGAAAGATCGACATCGGTAAACGCCGCATAATCGCCGTGCGAGGCCAACATCCCCTGCCTAACCGCATAGCCTTTGCCATGATTCGGCTGGTATGAGATCACTTCAATATCAGAAATCTCACTTAAAACTTCGGCGGTCGAATCGGTGCTGCCATCGTCTACAACAATTATCTCATATGGCTTGCCCATCAAATCGAGATAATCGCGCACTGTCGCAACCGTCTCGGCTATGCGCTTTGCCTCGTTATACGCTGGAATTATTAGGCTCAGATACGGCGCTAATTCGGCCATGTCAACACTCGAAAAGCGCATCGATGAACACCGAAGCATCGAAGTCCTCGATGTCATCCATCGTTTCGCCGGTGCATGCCAGCTTTATAGGCAGGCCGAGTTCGTCTTTAATTGTGATGACTATTCCGCCCTTTGCAGTGCCGTCCATTTTGGTAAGCGCAATGCCTGTAATTGGAACTACGTTGGAAAATTCCCGCGCCTGATTGACGGCGTTCTGGCCGGTGGTGGCATCAAGCACGAGTATTGTCTCATCAGGATCGCGAGAAAGCGTTTTTTGCATGACTCTACCGATCTTGGCAAGCTCTTCCATGAGATTGGTCTTTGTGTGCAGGCGACCGGCAGTGTCGATGAGAACTACATCCACCCCGCGCGCAACAGCAGCGTTGATACTATCAAAAACGACAGCGGCGGGATCGGCTCCCGGCTGGTGCTTGATAAGCTCGACGCCGGTGCGATTCGCCCATATTTCGATTTGATCGATGGCTGCAGCGCGAAATGTGTCGGCGGCGGACAGCAGTACGCGCTTACCCGACTTTTTCAGGCGGTGCGCGACTTTCGCGATGGTTGTTGTCTTTCCGACGCCATTGACTCCGACAAAAAGATAGACGGCCGGACGCTCGGCAGGCATGCGCAAACCCGCACTGCCGTTTGGGGTCAATATAGTATACAGCGACTCCTTGAGCTTTGCCTTTATCTGTTCGCCTTCGTTCAGGCGCTCTTGGCGGGCAGCCAGACGAAGCGAATCGACAAGCTTGGTGGTCGTAGTCATTGACAGATCGGCTTGGATAAGAAGCTCTTCAAGTTCGTCAAAGAGTTCGTCGTCCACGCCACGACGGCCAGTGAGCAGTTGATCAACTTTACTGAATATGCCTCTAAACAGGCGCATTTGGCGGTAACAAAGCCTCCGTACACAAGACAGGAAGCGGCATCGAACCGCTCCCTGCTATTAAGTATAGTGCTTAGTTATCTTCTTGTAAAGCGCGGCTTAATTTGCCCCAAAACCTCAGCAATCCAATTGGCGTTTGCGGCGAGTTATGCGCATGCCCAGCAGACCGGCGGCTAAGACAGCCAGCGCCGACGGCTCTGGAGCTACGCCGGTTGCAGGCTCATATGACAAAGCGTCGATGCTAAAATATGGCACGTCGGACGAAAAGGTTATTACCGCTTGGTCAAATGTCGCTGCGCTATACGCGAGCGTGCCGACTGCATCTCCGCCGAGTAGATCATTGCCGGGGTAGTATGCAAAAAAGTCGGCTGCCGAGCCAGACAAACTGCCGACGCTGCCGCCCGCGTTATAAAATGTGACTGACATGGCGTTGTTGAGTGCGCCATAGACCCCGATTATCGAAAAATCAATGTTAATCGACGAGGCCGGAGAAGCAAAGTCTAAATACAAACTGCCTAGCCCACTGCCAAACACACCGTATTCATCGACTTGGGCGGTCTCTGTCGGAACACCAAAGTTGTCATAGTGGAATGTGACGCCATCAAGCGTATAGGCGTCCGGCGTCGTAATACTATACAATGAACCGCCAAGGACGCCAAAATCCACCGTCACCGGCGCGGCTTGCGCAACACCGATTGAAAGCACAAACAACAAAATCGCAATTGAAATCCACTTCATCATCAATCCCACTCCCCTTCTTTTTAGAAGCTGCCTACCATACACCTCGGAGTAGAAGTTCCCAATTGTTGGGCTAACTAAACAAGGTCAAGAAAAAAAATGGCAGAGGAGGGGCAAAAAAAAGGCCGGAGCGTCAATTGCTTGCGCTCCGGCCCCGAATATCGTCTTTTAGAAATCTCGGCTGAATCCACACGTCCAGCCACCGTCGACAACAAGGTTTTGACCGTTGATATACGATGCCTTTTCGGAAACTAAAAACGCAACTGCATTCGCAATATCACTGGTGTCGCCAGGTCGACGCTGCGGTATGAACGAACAAAAGTGATCGGCAGCTTCCTTGTCGGCATAGAACAACTTGCGCGTGCCCTCGGTCATTGTCGAACCGGGAGACACCGTGTTTACGCGTATGCCCATAGGCCCCAACTCGCATGCCATCGCTTCAGTCATCTTAATAATCGCTGCCTTTGCCGCCACAAATGGCACTTGCAGTCGCAACGCGACTACACCGGCAACGGAAGATATATTGACAATCACTCCCGAACCCTGCTTGACCATAAGATCAGCGGCTGTCCGACAGCAGTAGAAAGTGCCATGCAAATCGACGTCGATTATCTTGTGCCAGACGTCGATCGGATACTTGTCCGTAGTGACACGATCTTCTTTGCGGCCGGTGTTGATTCCAGCATTATTGACCATTATATCGAGCTTGCCGAACTTCTCAGCCGTCGATGCAACCAGCGACTGCACTTGCTCGATATTAGATATGTCGCAGCTTACAAAAGACGCGGACTTTCCAAGCTCGGCTACCGTAGCTTCGCCCTCGTCTTTTTTTACATCGGCGACTACAACCGTGGCGCCTTCGTTTATCAACGCCTCGGAAATAGATCTGCCGATGCCCTGGGAACCACCGGTCACTATGGCGATCTTAGATTCGAGATTGAGTGACATCTGATCCTCTCTTACTTATATTCCGCCAAAATGGCGTCCACATCTATGTCTTCGTCGGCATCGGCGATGATGGCGATTGGAGTCAGACACTCCACGTCATCATCGTCAGGTGTGACAAGTATTTTCTTTAAAACACCGGAAAAGTCGGACTCCACCTCAAGATTGGCCTTGTCGGACATTATTGTCACAAGAGGCTCGCCCTTTTGAACCGGGTCGCCTTCATTCTTGAGCCACTCAACAACAGAGCCTTCTTCCATCGTTTGCCCGCTTCTGGGCATAACCACTACATGTGCCATTTTTTAATCTCCTCTTGAAATTAACCCTGTGACCCGCCAAGTATCAAAGCCTGCTCAGGCTCCGGAAGCGGACTCTCTTCGGCAAACGCCGCCGCCGCTTCGATCTCTTTATCTATCTCCGCCGATAGCTTCTCGTAGCCAGCCTCATCAATCACGCCCTCGGCAAAGAGAATTCCCTTCCAATGCTCTATCGGGTCTCTCTTTCGAGCCTCTTCTACCTCTTCTTTTGTGCGATAAATAGCGTCATCGCCCTCGAAATGGCCTCGGATCCTATATGTCTTGCACTCGATGAGCGTCGGGCCTTCACCAGCCCTGGCGCGCCTGACAGCTTCGGCAGCCACTTCGTAGACGTCCTCCACTTT
>JAEWSK010000257.1 GCA_023398345.1 Armatimonadota bacterium
ATATGGATGCGATGATTTTTCCTCAAAAGGTGCGCGGCAAATACGTCGCATTACATCGCCCACAGCCAAAGATGATTGGCGCGCCGAATATGTGGATCGCCTACTCGGATGATTTAATCCACTGGGGTGAACACAAACTGCTGCTGGGATGCGCATCAGGAACATGGGAAGGCGGAAGAATAGGCGGAGGCGCTGTGCCATTTTTGACCAAATATGGCTGGCTTGAAATATACCACGCCGCAACCACCGACGACCGCTATTGCCTCGGCGCAGTATTACTCGACGCCGAGTATCCCGAAAAAGTCCTCGCAAAAAGCCCCCAACCCATCCTCGAACCAAAAGCCGATTACGAAGTTGCCGGCTTTAAGTCAAATGTAGTTTTCACATGTGGAGCCATTGTTCGTGGCGACAATGTGACAATTTACTACGGCGCATCTGACGAAGTAATGGCCGCAGCGCAAATGAGCGTAGCAGAAATCCTCAACAGCCTCAAATCACCCCAATAATTCGCCCATAATAACACTAACCAAAGAAGGACACAGTGCACGACTTGTACAAGAAGCACAAGAAGCGTCTTTTTGTTAGTCTTCACACTATGAAAAATCGGGAGGAAGTAAGCTTGAAGTACATGCGACTTATGCTTGTGGCCGCAGTTTTGATTGCGGCGCTCGCCATTGCAGGATGTGGTGGCGGAGGAGGCGGCAGTGCCGTTACCAGGGGCACAGGGGTGCTTACCACATTATCGACAGATGTTGGTGAAGGGTCTGTAACGCCAAAGAGCCGAGACTCAATAGACACCACGCTCCCCAGCGCAACCGTAGAAGTTTTTGACTTCTCAGACGGCACAAAGATTGCAACCAGCACTACTGGTGCAGACGGCAAAGTACAAATAAGTCTACCGGCAGGCAAAACTGTAGTTGTAATAGTCACCGGAACCCGTGACAGTAAACCGTTTAGACTTTCACTTATTATCCCGTCTACAACCGAAGCAAAAACCGAATACACGGTAAGCCCGGCAACGACTATTGCTGCCGAAGCTATTGCACAGAAGCACTATGCACAAAACGAAGTGCTCGATGAAAAAACTTGGGACGATGCCGTAACTGCAGCCCAGACCTATATCGATGCCAATCCGGATCCGGACATGTCTGTAGGCGGCGGCATTATTGAAACAGACAAGGCGTTTGGAGCCGATGGCAGTTTGGGTGCTGAATTAGACGACGTGATAGCATCAATTCCTGACGAAATTGACAGCGACCTAATAAAGGCAAAGAATGCCATTATGCAAATCAAACAGGCAGGAGTGCCGTTTGAGACTCTGCTTGATGATGAGTTTGCCGATGTCGCTGATGTTGCCCAAGCTACAGGCGATGCAATCGACAACACTAATTTGGAAGTCTATGCAGAGAAGTATTTCGACATGGCCAGGCGCGTCGCTGATCTGATCATGCCTGCTCTAAACGATGGGTTCATAATGTCCACACAACTCACCGGCGTAGAGGGCTATTACTCCATATATGATCTTGAGGTCGGCAAAGCCTACGTCGTAACACAAATCAACGATGGGGTTTGGATAGAAGAAGCCCTGAGTGGCGAGGAAGCCGGCAAAGTTAAGATCACTTATGTTGACGACGCAACAACATATGTTTTGAGAGGAACGCCTAACTCGGACTCATCAAAATGGACAATAGTTCAGACATCAACAGCCGATGCAAATCTGAACTACACTGTAGTTGTAGATCATGACTCAACTCCGTCGCTATCAGTTTCGATCCGAGACAAAGACATTATGACTCCGCTGACTCTCAACGGCAGCATAAGCTTTGTCGGACCAAGCGGCGGGCCATATACGAGCATCAACATCAGCGGCAATCTCAGCTCGGCTGAACTGACCGCAAGCGGCACAGTCACATTGAAGTTCGATGAGTTGGATCTTGGCAGAGTCGACGACAGAAGCAACTATCCTTATGAAATAGACATTGCCCTCACTAGTGGCAGATTCAGCGCTGGCACGGTCACTGCTACAGCGAAGGGATCATTCTCGATGGTTTTTGAGAATATCATCAGAGGAGTGTCCCCATCATACGCAGAGATCACGCTCACAAATGCTCAACTCAGCGCCACAGTGGATGGCCACACAACATCAGTTTCCGGCAGCGGCGTCGTAAAGACGAGCTACGTGATGGATGATGAATATCCTGAACTGCTGCCAACTGAATTTACGATAAACAACTTCTCCGCTTCGATAGAAAATGGTCAAGTAACGGCTACTGGTTCGCTGTCAGTTAAGTGCATAGCCCCAGAGGAATACAAATCCGGCATAGTCGGCAATGTAATCCCGCAGAGCGTAACACTTACAGGAACATTCACAAACAAGCACAACGGCACGACGCTGACCGGCACACTGACCGGCGTGTGGGAAAATGCGGCTGATTATGTATCACTAGATACAGCCGAAGGTACCGTAACCGTAAATGGATCACTGAAGCGCTCCGGCTACGAAGACTTCAGCGTCGATCTGGCTGTTGTAGCCGATGGTGAAGGAACCGCCACGCTGACCATCAATACGCTCGGATGGAAGAACGTGAACATAGAAGGCACCGGCACATTCACATTCGATGCTGACGGAGAACTGGCTACAGCGGAACTTACCGTAACCAATCAGGACAATGTGCAGATCGCACTCGATAATGACTACAATGGAACAGTGACTATTGATGGAACCGAAATCGGCACCATTACAAAAAATGGCAATGCCGCGCAGGTCCACTTCACAGATGACACTGACGAATATCTATTCGGCGTTCCAGGTGTTGATTAACACCAATATCTTCGGATAGAACTAAGTATAAAGGCCGGGGCCACTATGACCCCGGCCTCTTTTAGCCAAGTAGTAAGGAAAAACCAACGTGAAGAGTCCCTTACCCATCATCCTTGCAGCAATCGCACTCATTTTGTGCCAGTCACAATGCCGCGCAGCAGAAGTCGTTTTGGCCCCCACTTTCATCATGCAAGACGTGCTGACGGACTATTGCGCATCGCCTCAAAAGACCGGCATAAGAGTAGAGACTGGCGGATGCGTCGGCGCATTCAACAACATTCAGTCACTGTGGGATGTCAGCGACAGAGAAATGGCACCGCAGTCAGTAGATACAAACGAGCCATATGCGCGACTGCGATTCGGGCAGTGGGTATGCTTATCCAGCGGCAATTGGTTTGTTGGAGTTGGATCCGGGTTTCGCGACATATATGACGGCAACCACGACGCAGGCCAATTATGGATCGATCTCCACACTACATCGCGCAGCCAAACAGATTACTATCCATCTGCAAACGATCTCCATATCGCAACAAGCTGGTATGGCATTGGCCGCAACTTCGGATTTCATGCTCGCGGCGTCGAAGGCAATTGTAAAGTATTTGCGCGGTGCATCAAAGCAAACGACTTTCTCGCACGTTCGCTGGATGGATCGGTGAGCGGCGACGACTTCAGCGGCAATGTGCGCATTGTCACTTCCAGCAATTCAAGCCAAATCTATGGACGAGGCTGGTCACTGGACGCAAGATCATCACTTAAAATCGGCAAAAAGTGGGAGGGTGTTGTCGCGGTCGAAGGCATCCTCGGTGAAATCCAGTGGGATGGCGTATCAGTGCAAGACATGTATGTCGTATCACCGCGCGTATT
>JAEWSK010000270.1 GCA_023398345.1 Armatimonadota bacterium
GCATTTGGACCATGTAAAATGGGTTGTCAGCTCGATCCGTGACGACGCAATAAACGCCTCACTTCTTCGAAGCCTTAAAAACGTCGGTTATACCGGCTATACGGCAATCGCGGCCTATGACCAATCGGGAGAAAAAATGCTTGTTGACTCGAATGTCGATTTGATATTTAGCCCGTTTGCCGACGCCGCCGTGCAAGCTGCAGATCTTATTTTTATTAAAGAAGAACAAGTAGCGAGGAGAGCCATGGACAGATTGATCGATTCAATAAGCGACCATTACGTAATATGTGGATATGGCCGCATGGGCCAGCAAATAGTGAAAGATCTAATGCGACACGGCGCGTTATGCGTGGTGCTCGAATCCAACCCCGAACAGATACCCAAGCTGCGTGAGAGAAATATTCCTCACATCGAGGGAAAAGCCAGCGAAGACAGAATGCTAATAAAGGCCGGGATCGAGCGAGCGAAGGGTTTGATCGCTGTTGCAGCTTCCGACGAGGACAATGTCTTTATCGTGCTGACCGCAAGAGTTCTAAACCCCGATTTGTTTATCGTGGCAAGATCGATTCTTAAAGAAAACGAGGACAAGCTGCGTCATGCCGGAGCTGACAAGGTAATGTCTCCGTATATATTGGGCGGACGCAGGATGGCGGCTGCGGTAATCAAGCCGGAGGTAATGGACTTTCTCGACCTTGTTGTTCACAGTGATGGTTTGGAGACGGAAATGGGCAATGTCACCGTGCCGTCGGGTTCATTTTGCATTGGAAAGACGCTGCGAGAACTTGGCCTGTGGGAAATTTGCGAGGTGACATTACTTGCAATAAAGCGACAAGGTGAAGGCATTCATGCCAACCCAAGCCCTTCGCTTGTGATACGCGAAGATGACGAGTTGATTGTGATGGGCACGCCTTCTCAGATAGATTGCCTGTCGCAAAAAGTCAGTATGAGCAGTTCTGTCACCAACGACCCGGCACTTTGATGACTTATTTTGCCGGTCTTGTTTTAATTGAAGCCGCATCAGCCGCTTGCTTTGCGAGGCTTGCGCGCTTCGTCTCGATCTCAGCCTGAGCTTTTTTTAACAGAGATGCGGCCTCGTCGAAGTTTGCAAGAGCTTGATTGCTATCAACAATTGTCGATGCCGACACGACTGCTATGGCATTTTTCATTATAAAAAGGCCGTTTAGCAAATTCTCATTGGCTCCGGCAAGGCCGGGTGGAGACGAGATTTCGCTAATTTTCTGCCAAGCTGCATCGATTCGCCCCTGTCGGCAGGCGTTTTGTATTGCCGACTTATTCGCTGATTGCACGGCGCTGCGCAGTGCCGATGCTTCGGCGTTGGCATTTATCATTGCTTTGGCAATTTGCGCCTGATAGTCGGTGACAGCGGCAAGCTGCAGGCGAATAGATTTTTGCGCGAACGACGTATCTGGCGTGTTTACAATCGGAGTCGGTGTCACATTCGATTCGCGCATTGGAGCCATTACAGCCATTCCGACCAAAGTCAGCGCCGCCAGCACTCCCAGCGTAACCAACATCCTGTTTGGCAAGTTTTTGCGCTTACGTATGGGCTTGGGCAGTCGCGGATTGGGGTTGTAAACGCTTGTTTCAATTGACTCTTCGGGCTCATCGTTGGCGATAGCAATTGGTTCCGGCTCCACGATTGGAACAGGCTCCGCAGTTTGCACCGGCAACTCTTTTTCAATTGTTGGCTCATCACACTGAGCCTGTGACTGCAAAGTCTCGTTATATATTTCCTCAGCCAGCGACAATCGCTCTCGATTGCCTCTGGGCGGTGCGATTGGAGCTTCAGCTTTTTCTTGTTGCGCATCTGATGGAGCTTGCGCAATCGGCTCGAATCTATTTACAGTTTTATCCGTGGCGGACTCGACGGCCGCTGCAAACGCCTCGGCTTTTTTGACGCGGCCCGGGCCGGTAAAGACGATAACGTTATCCGGCGCTCTATCAGTCGTCGAGACATGAGCTTCATTTGAGCAGACTTGGATAACCGCGCCAAGCGCACCTTTGCGTAAATTTACTGCGCTAATTTCATTTAGCGCGAACTTGGAAGTCTTATTTCCATGCAACTCACCGGTCGCCGCAAGTCCCAACCTAATAAGTATGATATGCTGATTTGTAAGGGCAATCGCCTGCCCTTGGTCGCCTGATTCTCGCGCGACTATTTCATCTCCCTCGGGCAGTGCAATATTTAAAGCCTCAGAAAGTTGTTCATCGAAGTTGCCATAAGAAGTGCCTGGCATTATGGAATTACCTCGCATAGAGTCAGTCTTACATCTTATATTTCGGCAAGTTGCGGCGTGGGCTTGAGGTGAGAGGAAAATTCAATCGCAAAAACACAAATGAAAGACGCAGAAGCTTTTGTTCGGGTCAGATTTGCAAATCTGACACGAGTTTTTCGCTATTTTTGGAGCCTGCTTATTTCAGCAGTAAATCGATGCGGGCTGTGATGTCATTTTTTTGCCGCAGTCCGACGAGCCTATCTGCAACCTCTCCGCCTTTAAAGAGCAGCAGAGTCGGAATTGACGAGACGCCGTATTTGCTGGCGATGGATGCCTCAGTTTGAACATCGAGCTTTAATACTTTTACTTTGCCCTCATATTCACCTGCGATGGCGTCCACCGTTGGTGAGAGCATCTTGCATGGGCCGCACCACTCAGCCCAAAAATCCACTACGACGGGGATGCTTGACTTCAACACCTCCGATTCAAATGTGTCGGCAGTAACAGCAGGCGCTGCGCTCATTTTTTGTCCCTCCGCAAGTAATAGAAAATTATTTGTATTATAAACTTGCTCGATATTTTTCGAGCAAGGCCCGGCAGTTAAGACGATGCGCGGTTCCAACCAAACAGCCGCCGCGCGCTGCCCTCGAATATATTGCGCTTATCCAAGTCAGTTATCTCAGCATCTTGAACAAGGCCGATAACCGCCGACGGATCGACATAAGGAAGTCCGCTGCCGTATGCGATCCTATGCGAGCCGATATGTTCTACCGCAAAGCGAATCTTATCCGGGCTGGAGCTTCCGGAAACTTCCAGCACCAAATTGAGAGTCTTCTCGGCAAGTATAGTCGCCATCCGCCAATCGTCGCCGCCCATGCCGATCAACACAAACTTCATTATCGGAAATGCCTTTGCAATTTCATTTGCCGCAATCGCCGCCGCCTGGTTTGGAACATGCAAATAGACCGGCTTAATGAAACGTCGGTGCGCATTAAGTATGTCTTCGCTTTCGGTGAGAGTAACGAACCTGCCGCGCACGCCCGAAGTCAGCATTAGCGCCGCGAACTTGTCCGTCCCAATGTACGAATGCATCTCTTTTTGAGACTGTTCCGGGTAATTGATATTGACGACAACGCATCCCAGCATTGTGGGGTTTGCTTGAACGACTCTCGCGATCTGACCATTGCCACGCACAAAATCGCACGAGTTGCCTATTGTCGATGAAATAATAGAGCGCTCGACGCCATATTTTTGCATGCTGCGCGCCAGATTTTGGTCGGTAAACGGAACGCCCCAAAGGGGGGTGGTGCCTATCTCGGCATGAACATCAATAATCGGCATCCTATCCACCTCCCAGCAGCCGCTTCATATTACCTGCCAACACAGCGGCCTTTGCATCGTCACTAATTTCCGCGTCCATTAAATACCCCAGTGCCGCCGCTAGCGAGCTTCGCAAGCAGCCCGAACCGAAGATGACTCGATCGGCCCCGACTTGATCTACTAAAAACCTAAGCGCGCCCGGCACTTTAAGTTCGCGTGTCTCGCAGAGCACGTTGGGGTACCTTCGCATTACTGCAACCGCCTCGGCCATATTCTCAAATGAAATGCCTTCGAGGATGAAAGTCGTCTTTCTATCGGGAAGCACTCGCATCAGTGAGCTTGGACACCCCGACTCGTGCGCCTGCACCATCACCGGCACATCCACCGAGGCAATGTCATCGAGCAGGTCAACAAACGCCGCATGGTCCACCGGCCAGTTCTGCGTCAGCGGAAAGAACCGAAACATCTTAAAGCCCTGTTCCACCAGTTTTGCCGCAATGCCCTGAACGCCAAAATACCCGCGCGGATCTACGGTTGCCACTGGAATAAGCGACTCATGTTCCGCGCACAGCCGCAGCGTCTCGGCGTTGCCGTCGCCGTAGTTATGCAACAATCCCACAGTCGATAGCGCGAGCGCCTTGGACACGCCGTGGTTTGTAAGCGCCTTTGCAAGCCGATCCACCGGCATATCCGCCCGCACAATCGGCCACGGGCCAAAAACCGTATTTGCGTCTATTATTTCAAAGGCCATAGACTACCTCGTCTAAAAAATCAAAAAGCAATATTGCGAATGGACACCGACACCTTAATGCGCAAAATTGCATGCGGCCTTAAGCCGCGCTATGCAGCGCTGCTTGCCGACTACTTCCATCAACTCAAACAAGCCGGGGCCCCATGTGCGCCCAGTAATGGCCATTCGCGTCGGATGGATCACCTGACCGGCTCCTATTTCGCGCTCATCCGCGACACCGCGTATGGCAGCCTCAATCGACTCCGTGTTCCAATTCTGAACGCTTGCCAACTTGTCTACTATCGCATTCAATAGGGCAGGCGCAGTATCCTTCGCAAGATGCTTTGCTGCGCCTTTTTCTTCATAACTAAAATCGTCCGTATAGAAGTAACTTACCAAATCCGGCGCGTCTTTGAGCAATACCAACCTGTCTTGAATAAGCGCCGTCACGCGTCGCAAATAGTCCATATCGGTATCATTTGGCGACTCGCTGACATAGCCCGCTGCCTGCAGCCGAGGCAATATCATATTTGCAAGCTCATCCACACCCAGCATGCGAACATACTCACCCTGTAGATCGTCGAGTTTTGCCAAGTCGAATATCGCGGGGTGATTTACTATGCCCTCGAGCGTAAACTTCTCTATCAACTCCTCGCGCGAATAGAGCTTTTTGTCCTCGCCTGCGCTCCAGCCCATCGTTGCAAGGAAGTTGAGCATGGCCTCCGGCAGATATCCATCTTCAATATACGATGAAAACCGCGTCTGAGTGTCGCTTCGCTTAGAGAGCTTTCGCCCTTTCTCGTCGAGAATAAGCGGCGGATGAACCCATGTCGGCTGCTCCCAGCCAAATGCTTCGTAAAGCTGCACATGTTTTGGCGCGCTGGATAGCCACTCTTCGCCGCGGATGACATGAGTAATTCCCATGTGATGGTCATCTACGACATTTGCGAAGTGATAGGTCGGAAAGCCGTCGGCTTTTATTGCGACAAAGTCGTCTTGGAGCTCATTTCTAAAACTCACATGCCCTCGCACGACATCATCAAGCTCAGTCGTGCCTTCAAGGTTCATTTTAAACCTAATAACCGGGTTCGGGTTATCGCGCGCGAGTTCTTCGCGCTGCTCGTCAGTGAGATTTCGACAGCGGCGGTCATAGCCCGTCGGCTGCTTTGCAGCCTCTTGGCTTTTGCGAGTTTCTTCGAGCCGTTCCTTGGTGCAATAGCAATAGTAGGCTCTGCCCTCGTCAATAAGCTGTTTTGCGTATTTGTGATAGAGTTCGAGCCGCTCGGACTGAAAATATGGCCCGACAGGCCCATCAATCTCCGGCCCTTCGTCCCACTGCATCCCCATCCAGCGCAGGCTGGCCATCATATCTTCAAGGGAACCCGGCACGAATCGAGTTCGATCGGTATCTTCTATGCGCAATATAAAAGTTCCGCCGGCATGTCGCGCAAATAAGTAATCGAACACGGCCACACGCACTGTTCCGACATGTGCCGCTCCGGTGGGACTGGGAGCCATTCTTACTCTTGGTTTTACAATCATCAGTATCGGTCCTTATTTGTAAATATTCAATCCGATCTCTCTACCGGACAGGGCTGTAACACACTTCTATGTTCGGATCAGATTTTTTCATCTGACCCGATGCTGACAACCCGTCTCTAGTCTTCAAACTTTCGCAAATCTTACGAGCGCCCTATAGCAAAGGTGGCGATCCGAAAACCGCCACCCAGCATAAACTACCGATAGCAAATGACTTGTCGGCTAGTCTTTTTTAATATATTTGCGCTTTGTCTTATTGAAACCCTGGCTGCGCTTTTTATCGTCAAACTGCCACAGCCCCGATTTGCCGCGGGTGTGGAAGCAATGGTAGCTGCTCAAAATAGAGGCAATTACCAACCGCGAAGTGCGCTTTACAATATTGACTTCGTTAACGAGCTGGGAAAACGTCATTCCCTGGCGATGCTGTTCGAGAACGTCCATAATTACGTCGAACAGCGGCATATCCTGGCTCTCGAAGCGCGCCCTAATATCGAGAATTTCAAGGCTTCGATCCGTATCGACTGCAAGTTGTTCTTCTGTCTCACCCTCGCAGCGATAGCGGAACTCGCCCGGCTTTGCAGTCTTTTCAATATGGAAGACCGTCCCGGACACACCGGTTATCTCCTTGAAGAAATCCTTAAGTCCATAGATCAGGCGGGTAGTGTTGTTTACATATGCCTGCTTGCGCTTGCCCTCGTCTATGAGCGTGATCGGTATAATTTCCGGCATTGTCCCAAAGAAGTCCGGATTGATCTGGCAGAGCGGGAACGTGCCCTCCATTTTATGGTGATATTTAAGCACACAGCGCTGCGAGTCGCCATTGGGCTGATAGTTTGTAAGCGACGGATCCTCATCAGATATGTCTTCTGCCAGCGGATCGTAAATCGCCGTCTTAAGGTCGCCCTCGAAGCCGTCAATTTCAATCTCCTGGTCATAGACATCGCCTTCAGGAGTTTCAAAAGCAGGTGTCGGGCCAACTATCAGCGACGCCGGAACTTCCTGCACTTCAGCCGGGAACGTGACGACCTTGCTGTAGTTCGTGCCGCCAACCCACATTATGCGCTCATCGCCGTCGAGGGCTTCTTTTAGCAGTTCGAGCGTGCCTGCAAAAGCGGACTCGTCCGGGCTGACTTCAAGAACCGCCTCGATCATCTCCTCGGCCGACGCATTGCCCTTGTCGAGGATCATCGCGATCATTTCTTCTTTATCCGTATCCGTTATTGTGATCGGCCCTTCGGACTCTTCTTCCTCATCGGCTTCCATCGGCAAAACGGCAACTTCCTCTGCTATCTTTGCAAGCATTTCAACGAAGTTCTTTTTGTCAGACGCCGGATATGCTTTTTGATCGCTGAGCAGCAAAATCTGGTCGCCTGAAACTAGCTGCGCATAGAAATCAATCGGTTCAAAGTCCTCTTTAAGGTTACGCCATGCGACCAGCGCCAGAATCTTAACCGGAACCGGCTGCTTGCACTTTTTTAGCACTGTCTCAGCCGATTTTGCGATATCATCGACGTCCCA
The DNA here is from genome assembly GCA_023398345.1 of Armatimonadota bacterium. Lineage (GTDB taxonomy): Bacteria > Armatimonadota > UBA5829 > UBA5829 > UBA5829 > DTKD01. The sequence continues at coordinate 7,345 of JAEWSK010000270.1, forward strand.
CTCGATTTCAGGGCATCTTTCGGAGTATTCGTCCACTTGCTCCTGCGAGAGATAATTGTCAAATATAATATCGGCTTCCTCATCGGATGTTGGTATCAGCAGCCACTGAGCCAACCCAAATCCAAGTGCGCCTGCGTTGAAGAATCTCTCCTTATCGCTCAATATTCTCGGCAGCATCTGCTCGTAGGCTTCCGCCGGCCGATTGTATATGTGACCGAGCTCCTTTGCGAGCAGATCTATATGCACAGGGATTCCGGCTGAGATCAGCAGATCTTTTAGAACTTGCTCAAACGGCCTTTTGGTGTCGCCGTATCTTATCGATGGCGCCCACCGGCGGTCTATTGCATCAAAGCGATCGCTTTCGGCCATTACGCTTCGCGCCAGTCTCGGCGTGATGCATTCAATGTCGATGGCTTTCGTCACTTGCCTCAACTTGGCAGGTTGGCCCTTGCCAAGTAGTCCGAGATAAATGCCGTCGGCCAGATAAAGCATTGCCGCGTGGCGGTCGATATCTTCCTTAGTCAGCTTTGTTGCTGAATTGCTCATGGTTCCTCCGTTATTCAAGTCAAAAGTCACAAAAGTCTACAGTCAAAAGATGCTTCATGACGCAGCTATAAGATCATACTCCGTTACATCGGCGATTTTTGCCCGGACAAACTCGCCGGGTTTTGCCTCGCTTGCAGGCAAATAGACGATGCCGTCAATATCGGGGGCATCGCGATAGCTTCTGCCGAACATGCCGTCCTCGGTCGCGCCTTCGACCAGCACGTCAATTTTCTTACCTATAAATCGCCTATTGCGCTCTATTGATATGCCCTGCTGCAGGCGCATCAGCCGGTCATATCGCGCCGCGGCAACTTTTCGCGGCACACGTTTGCCGAGGCTCGCCGCCGGGGTTCCCTGTTCGCGCGAATATATAAATGCGCCGACCCTGTCAAAGCGCGTATTTTCTACAAACTCCATCAGCTTCCCGAACGCCGGCTCGGTCTCGCCCGGGAATCCTACGATAAATGTAGTTCTTATCGCTATTTCGGGACAAGCCGCGCGCAGATCGCCAATCACTTTCGCATATTGCTCGGCATTTCCCCGCCGGTTCATCGCCTTAAGAACATCGGCATCCGCATGCTGCAGCGGCAAGTCGATATATTTTACTACCCGCTCGCAATTTGCAATTGCGTCGATAAGCTCCGGCGTAACTTTGGTCGGATAGCAATACATCAGCCGAATCCATCGCAGCGCCTCGATTCGGTTGAGCTTACTTATCAGTTTAGCAAGCGCGTTCGGCTCGTTTTTGTCCTCGCCATACTGAGTCAAATCCTGGCCGATTAGCACAATTTCTTTTACGCCCGCATCTGACAGGCGCTTCGCCTCGTCAACAATCAGATGTTGCGGTCTGCTTCGATGCGGCCCGCGTATATCCGGTATTGCGCAATAAGCGCAGCGATTGGAGCAGCCGTCCGAGACCTTTACATACGCAGTCCAAGGCGGCGTCGATTGCACTTTTGCGCTCGGCTCTACCCACTGCATAGTCGGGCATGATACGGCATGCGTCTTTTCGCCGGAAAGCGTGCGATCAATTACTTCGGCTATCTTGCCCGCATGCTCGACTCCAAGCAGCGCATCAATTTCGGGCATTTCATCCCGCAGTTCGTCGCCAAAACGCTGAGAAAGACAGCCAATTACAACTACCGCCTTACAACTGCCACTCTTCTTATACTCCAACGCCTGGTCGATTGCCTCTATGGACTCCTGCTGGGCACTCTCAATAAACCCGCATGTATTGACGATTATCACATCAGCATGTGACTGATCCGTCACGATCTCATGCCCTGCGCCGACTAGCTCGCCGAGCGCCCCCTCCGAATCCACCAGATTCTTCGGGCAACCGAGACTCACCAAACCGACTTTCGCCAATATACCAACGGGAGAGAGCTTGCAAATTATGAATTACAAATTATGAAGTGCAATATTATTCGCCTCATAACCCATAATTCATAACTCGTAACTCTACTCATCCTCCTCTTCTTCTTCGTTTAAATTGACAACCTCCGCCGCCGGCACAAGATCGTCTTCGTCGTCATCAGATTCAAACGGCAGCCCCTGATTGCCAACCAGCACTGAATCAATATCGGTCTTTGAGATCAACACCTGCCGCGGCTTTGCACCATCAAGCGCCCCGACAATGCCCGCCTCTTCCATCGCGTCCACAATCCGCGCCGCACGCGTGTAGCCGATCTTAAATTTGCGCTGCAGCATCGAAGTCGAGCAATAGCCCGTGCCTACTACAAACCGCACACTCGGCTCATAAAATTCGTCGGTGAACGCCTCTTCAGATTCGCCGCCGCCTCTGCCGGTGTTGGATATAGCGCCCGGCTGAATTGTGTAAGTCGGCTTGCGCTGATTTTTTAGAAATCCGCAAACTGCCTCAATCTCGCGCTCTGAGACGTAGCAGCCCTGAATTCGCGCAGGTTTGGCCGCGTCAATCGGCAAAAACAACATGTCT
>JAEWSK010000188.1 GCA_023398345.1 Armatimonadota bacterium
TTATTATCCCATCGATATTCGCCAGCTTCAGCCCGCGATCGGCAAACAGACTTATAAGCAGTCCGGCGTATTCATCGCCCGTCCGCCGAGAAACCGTCCCGATGCGCCAATCGGCTTTGACAGTCTCACCGTCAAATACGGCAAATGTAATATTCGTATTTCCTACATCAATGGCAAGCAGCATAATAAAAAATAGAGCAGCGCATATACGTCGGGCTGCTCTCTCATTATCTTATGTTTTGCCCGTGAGGTCAAATTGCATTAACGTTTTTCTATGGTTCCGTAGTGGAGTTCGGCTATCAATCGTTGCCGAAACGCTGGCCAATCTTTACTCCGCCTCGCGCATAATCTGCGGCGCTCATTTTCTTTCGAGACTCAGGCTGAAGCTCAGTGAGCAAGACAGCTCCTTGCCCTGCAGAAACTAATATGCCGTTTTTATCCACGCTAACTATCTCTCCGGCATCACCCGCATGGCAATTAAAATCAGCCACAGCCGCACTCCATATCTTGACCTGCTTATTACCTAGATAAGTAAATGCTCCCGGCCGGGGAGTGCAGCCGCGAATTAAATTGACTATGTCGTTTGCCGAACTTTTCCAGTCGATTGCTCCGGCATCTCGCTTTAACGAGCGAGCAATAGTGGCGAGATCGTTATCTTGGGCTATCGGAGCAATTGCACCCTCTTCGAGGCCGATTAGGGTTTTTATTAGAAGTTCAGCGCCGAGCCATGCGAGTCGAGTAGTGAGTTCACCTGAGTTTTCACTAGAGCCGATGTCCAATGTCGCTTGGAGCAAAATGTCGCCTGTATCGAGTCCCTCGTTCATAAGCATCGTGGTTATGCCGGTCTGCTTTTCTCCCGCAATCAGCGCATGCTGAATTGGGGCAGCGCCGCGATACTTCGGCAATATCGAACCATGTACGTTCACACATCCGAGCGAAGGCCAATCGAGCAATTCAGCGGGCACAATCTGCCCATAGGCCGCAACGACCATCGTCCCAACCGGCCCAAATGATTTAATCTCAGCAATCGAGGACGGGTCACGCAGCTTCTCCGGCTGCAGCACTGGTATGGAATGCGCCAGCGCCACCACCTTAACCAGCGGCATCTGCAACTCCCGCCCGCGACCTTTGGGCTTATCCGGCTGAGTGATGACCGCAGCCACATCGTGAGGTGACGCAATCAGCGCCTCAAGGGTCGGAACCGCAAAATCGCTTGTACCGGCAAATATGACTTTCAACTTACCCTCACTCAAGTTCGGCTCTATATGATATTAAAGTATATACCCGAAGAAAAAATACGCGCCCCGGACAAAATATCGGCAGCAAAACGCAATACTTGAAAATTGCGCACTTGCTCCGATTCGCCGGTCTTCAATAAACTAAATACAGATGCCGTTGCTAAGCTTGCATTACTACTAATTTTGAGGTTATACGGTGCAGGCTTTTATATATTGTAGGGTATCGAGCGAAGAACAAGCAACTGATATTGTCATCCAATCATAACTAAAGAGGCTGATCCAATGCAATTATCGCCTCTGATGCACATTATACACATGAATTCACGCTGCACGACGAATTGCATCTTCTGCAATTGAAAGGTTATTGAGCGCTTCTGCGTAGTCGGGATTTAGTTCGATGGCCTTTCGATATGCAAGAATCGACGACTCTACTGCTCCCGATCTAAAGTAGCAGTTGCCTAATGCAAAGAACCCCGGCGCATGATCCGGCGCAAGCCTGAGTGCGTTCTAGTAGACCTCGGCGGCAATCGAGTAATCGCCGGACTCATAAAGCGAGTCGCCCCAATGGAAACACGCCTGAGCCACAACGGCCCTAGTTTCAGATCTATCCGGCTTTGACCGAAGCGCTTCTATCCCATGCGATGCAGCTTCCGGCCATCGACCAAGATTTAGGAAACATATCGCAATCGCCTCCCGCGCTTTATGGCCCCAAACCGCCTCGTCTCCCGTCCAATCGCCATGCTCGCCCAGTTCGATTGCCTGCTCGAATTGAGCTACTGCTTCGTCAAATCGGTCAAGCGCCATCAGAGCCTGCCCGCCGGCGTAACATATCTCGGGGTGATAAATGCCAAGTGAAATTGTGCGTTCGAGCTGCTCAATGGCCCGCTCCGGCTGACCGGAATGACACAGCGCGCCCACAAACGTCGAAAACACAATACCTGCCAGCGGCGATTCCGCCGAGAGAAGAGAAACAGACCGCTCAAGGTACGGCAGCGCGTCGGAATACCGGCCTGCGACATAATGCGATACGGCTATATCATGCAGTTTGCAGACATCATTAGGATTTTCGCGCAATTCGGCTTCGAGAAGCCGAATGTATCGATTGCACTTATCGCGCGCTGCAAGGACACTCGGCTGGTTTCCGAAATGATGAATAGTCGCATCCAACCTGCCGATCATACCAAATTGGTGGACAATCGATGTAGCTGGGTTCTCATGAATGCTGCCCTTGTAGCGATATTCGGGCCGATTGCGCCACAGTCGGCATGTGGGGTTAATTATTACGTCTGCAGTATCTTCGTCGGAATAATAATTGCGCTGATAAAACTCGTATGCGGCAAAGTTCTCATCAAAAACGGCTTTGCGGATAACAGACTTTGCCGACTCATCCAATCGCTCATCTGCGTCAAGAACAAGTATCCAATCGCCCGTCGCAAGATCAATGCAGGCGTTGCGGGCTTCCGAATAGCTGTCTTTCCAGGGGTGGTCATAGACACGCGCCCCATGCGACCGGGCAATCTCAACAGTACTGTCGGACGATCCGGTATCGAGGACAACTATCTCCTCAACTACCCCTTCAACACTCCGAAGACAAGCATCGAGGAAATCCTCCTCGTCGCGCACGATCATACACAATGAAATCCTGTTCTGCATAAACAGGATTATCGGCAGAAAAGTCCGTTCACCACACAAACTTCGACATATCCAACACATAAATCATCATAAAAGTATTGTACTCGCCGGGCACCAGCTCGACTGCAGCAATATATGAGCTGTTAGGAGACCAAATCAAACGAGACACGTACGGCCCATTGGCGGACTCAACGGCCTTGCCAAATCTGGCTACTGTGATAATACTGCCATCGTCAGGTCTGAGAACCTTAACTTCGTTAGAGTCTGCAAATGCTACAATCTTGCCGTCAGGCGACCATGCGACCGCTCCAAGGCTGCCTTGTGCCAAAGTTTTGGCTTTCGCCTCTTTCCCCGGCTTGGATATGCGAAGCTGTCTATTGATGCCTACCAGATCACCCAAGATAAAAGCCGCACGATCGGCATTTGGGTCGTCGCTGCGATCCAACACGCCTGCGCCAGTAATGCGACAGAGCCTGCCGATATATTTTCCGGTCAAATCGAACGCTTCGCATCCCGGCTCATAGTATCGAGTAAACTCTGCAAAACGCAAATTTAGACACTTGCGCTCCGGGTCATAGCTAAATCCTTTAAGCTCAGACCACAAATCCGACTTGGCCAAATTTTGTCCGACTTGCCGCTCTCGCCCAGACGCAATATCGTATTCCGCAATAGATTTTGGAGCCGCCTTATAATAAAGAAATTTATTATTGCTAATGTAGTTGGGGCTGTAGCCGGCAACTAGCCGAGTGATTTTGGAGCCGCCCACATTCCATTGATATATATAGTTCTTGTAATATTTCGCGCCGATTCCCATAAATAGCAGCGACTTTGAATCCGGCGACCATGACGCGACAGGGTCAACGAGTGCATTGCAGTCATAGCTATTGGCCGTTGTGATTTGCCACGCAGGCACTAGTTTTGTTGGCTCGACAACACTTTTGCCGCAGCCCGAAAAAGTCAAGGCAGCCATGCCAAACGCAATAATAGCTAAAACTAAAATTTTTATTCTCATAAACTCCACCTCAAGATGCGAGCACATCATTGTGGTCTATTGTAGATTATGAAGCAAACAACAGGCAAGTGCTTCGCCAAATGCGGGCTGTGCAAAATCTATTAAACTATTCCTGGAACTGTGTTGCCGGCGGGCTAACAGGCAAAGCAATCTCTATATTCGACATCTGAGAGAAAAAGAATCTTAGCACGAATTCTGTAGATATGACGCCTATTCTTGCTTGACGCCGCCTCTCACAGCGCATAGAATAACCATGGTGATGAGGCGTTACAGACGTTGCTCACGGGAAAAGGCCAAATAGGGCTTTTTCCCATTTTGCATGTATGGGGTAGTGTTTTAATGATTAATCGGCGGAGTATTGGGGCGACTCTGACGACTTTGATGCTTTTAGTGTTTGTTGTCGGGCCGGCGCGATCTGAGTTTAAACCGAAAGTTTCATATGGTGCATACGGCAATGCGGCATCGCTGTTAATAAACGGCCGCAACGCTGTAAAATTTGCAGCATACAATGGCAGTCTTTCTCCTCTGATGCGGGCAAAGATTACCAATGAAAGGCTTGCGGCGCTCGTTTCCGCCAAGCTGGATCCATCTGCGCTCAGCGTCAAAAGCGACAAATTTTCAGCTCGAATATACGCAGGTGAAAAGCTCATCTGCATAGTTACAAGCAATGATGCTAAGCTCAGCCGAACAACGCCGGTTAATTTGGCAAATTCATGGCTTTCAAGCATAAAGAATTTGCTGATGATGCCGCCTGTTTCGCTCAGCCAAACCGAATTGACAGTGCCTATCGGCGAGAATCGTCAAGTCGGTGTCGGAGGAGCCGCAACCGGTCAGATATATGCAAAGACAGATAACGAAAACGTTGCGACAGTAATCTCCGAACCTGCGGGCAGATGTCTGACTATATCGGCAAAGAATCTCGGCAAAGCCCTAATCGAGGTCAGCTGCGAAGGCGAACGCGCGACACTGATTGTAAATGTAAAAAAATACGCAGGTAGATTGCCAGGCGGGAAAGTCGGACAAGTCACGGGCAACCCTTGTCCTTCGTCGCTCGTCTGCTATTGCGCCAGGCAAACTGTCGCCCAAAGCGCGATCCTTGAACCCGGCGCAAGGCTCGAAGTCGGCGATACCGATTGCAATAACCAAGCGCTTTGGTCGGGCAAAAGCAGACAAGTTAACGTGGACGTAAAGATAGTCGGACCGGATTATATCCCCGTTAAGGCACGCACAAGCGTAGACATACGCAACGTCACTCTTCCGCGCAAAGAGCCTGTGCAGCTTTTCTATAGCAACGACCCGGAAAGCATCAAAGGCTACCAATCACTGTTCGCGGGCAAGCTCGAACTCAATCTGCCCACTCGTGTTTTATATCACCATCAAAATGCAATGACTAAGCGCGTTCACTTGATCGTTGAGTTGGTCAATCCCAATGACACATCAGCGAAAATGAGGGTATGTCGAGGAATTGCGCCGCCGTCAACCAACACGGTTGTAGTCGGCCATGTGGCGGGCAGTGAGTTTATGAAAGAGTGCTTCAGCGACGTGAGCGTAATTGAAGTTATCCCGCCGCAGTCCAGGCTAGTGCTCGTGTCGGACATGCTGGGCAACAAAGACACCTCCAGCGGGATTTTACAAGTAAACCAACTGGCGGGTGACAGTGCCTACGTGCGAATAACTGCTGCTGAGCCAATGGTGGACAACGTCTCGCGCGGGACTATCGCTCGCGCGTCCGACTCGCGCAATTATAGAATGTCAGATCAGATATATCCGTCTCCTGTAAAGAGCGTGGACGCAGAATATGTAGTCGGCTCGCGCTGGGCGTTTATATCTATAGGTAAACATGCCATCAACGACACCAGCCAGCAAAAAAAACTCTATGGCAACTACGGTGTGACATATAATATTAACGTGCGCATATCCAACCCGACCAACGAAAAAAAGAAGATCAGCCTTATATTCGATCCCACCGCAGGCCCTGCGTCCGGGGTGTTTATGATCGACGGAAAGCTCGCGCTTGTGAAATACACGCAGCCGCCCGCCGAGATTACGCTGACAACAATGTCGCTGGGTCCGGGCGAATCAAAAATCTGCCGCGTGACAACTGTACCACTGGCCGGTTCAAACTATCCGGCCACTCTGATTGTAAAATCTTAATTGGCGGCATTAAATCTCTGATATCGTGATTTAGGCTCCGACTGAGGCATAAGATTATTGTGAGACAAAAATCTATATGTCTCGGAGCCATTTCATGCTTAAAAGAATTCTACTTGCAGGGATAGCAATTATGTATATAAGCTCAAGTGCCGTGGCTGACAGCAAGGCAAATTCGCTGGCACGTCAAGAGCGAGCGCAGGCCCGCATAATGTGGTTCGACGCGGAAGCTAACATCTGGACGCTATCGAAACGCGCCGGCGTTCGCGACATGATTGCAAAGTGCAAGCAAGCGAATATCAATACTATTATAATAGACGTCAAACCTCTGGCTGGGCTGGTGCTTTACAAGAGTAAACTCGCCCCGCGAATCACGTCAT
>JAEWSK010000200.1 GCA_023398345.1 Armatimonadota bacterium
CCAACAGCAACGTCAGTGAGGATCACTATATCGGCAGCGCGCATAAGCTCTATATGGCTCGCATGCGATTCGGGCGCGATTTGAGCAAAAAGCTGCTGACAAACGTGCGGCACATCTAGCGCATCGGCGACCTCTTGGTCGGCGTCGCCGTCATTAAGCACGCCACAACTCAGTGCATAGCCGCTGCGGACAAGTTTTGCAAGGACAGGCGCGGCCGTACCTCCGCCGCCTATCACATGGATCTTCGGCTTTGAAATATCGGTTCGCGACAATATATCCCCAACGTCCGGACGAGCCAATTGAGATTTTATGCCCGATATAACATAGGGCCGCAAAGTAACCGGATGCTTTCGCACCCACACTTCAGCTCCGTATACGCGACGAATATTGTCGGCTGATATTACTTGCTCCGGAGGCCCGTCGGCCTGAACACGACCTTGGCCGACTAAAACCAGCCGGTCGCAATAGTGTCCGGCAAGATTGAGATCATGCAGCACCGCCAGAACCGTAAGCCCTCGCTTGCAGTTGAGCGACTTGACGAGATCCATTATCTCGAACTGGAATGTAATGTCGAGGTGAGAAGTGGGTTCGTCGAGCAAAAGGACTTCTGGCTCCTGCGCAAGTGCCCTAGCCAAAAGCACCCTCTGGCGCTCGCCACCGGATAGAGCATTTATTTGCCTGTCGGCTAGATGCGCAGTGCCGGTTTGCTTGAGGGCTTCCATCGCTATATTCACATCGCGCGCGCCCTCGATTGCAAACCGACCCAACCGTGGAAACCGCCCCATGAGCACAATCTCCATCACGGTAAAATCGAAAGCAACCAGTGTTTCCTGCGGCACTACTGCCACCCGTCCGGCAAACTCGCGCGCGGAAATCGAGTAGATATTCCTCCCGCCGAGCATTACCGAGCCACTCATCGGCGCAAGCACACGCGACATCGACCTCAAAAGGGTCGTTTTGCCGCTGCCATTTGGGCCTATTATCCCGACAAACTCGGACTCGCCCAGCTTTATCGAAACCCCATCGAGTATGGCCGTGCCGTTGTAACCGGCGCGCAGATTTTCAATTATATAGTCGGCGCTCATTAAAGTAATCGTCTCATTTAAAGTATTGAGATTTGCGGCGATAGACCCCATGATATAAACATATTTACCAGTTCCATCGCCTTTAACGGTTATCCTGCACGGTTAGTAGCGTATAATGGAACGTTGAGGGACAATAAAATGCGAATTGAACAACTTAGAATGGACAATTTGCGCGAAGGCATTCACTGCGGGCACGGAATGCCGTTTGCAGATGAGTGGTATGGCAAACTAGAAGCATGGCTTGATGGCGGAATGCTGAGGGGACGCATTGCCAGAACCGACGAAGGCGAAACCGCAGGATTTGTGCTTTATTATCCAATTGAAAACCTGCCTGTTGCCATTGACGGAGACGGGCTCTATATGATCCAGTGCCTACAAGTCAAACCTCATCACAACAAAGGCGCCGTCGCCAAAATGCTGATCGAAAGCGCAATTGCGGACGCGCGCACGACTGGCGCATCGGGAATAGTGGCCGAGGGGCTTATAAAACCTGAACCGCAACATGACCATGTAACAGCTACTTTGCTTGAACACTTAGGATTGACAAAGGGACAGTCTCGCGGGTTCGCCACTATATACTATATTGTATTTGATAACGATACCAAAGAGCCACATTATATGCCTTCTCAATTTGCCCCTCCAAAAGGCCGGTCAAAGCTGCGCGTGGATATTATGGACTGCAGCCTCTGCTATGTGGATATACACAACCGCAAAACAGTAATGCAGGCAGTCGAAAAATCGATGAGTGATAAAATAGAAGTTGTGATACACAATCAGAACACTCGCCAGGCAGTGGTTGACAAAGGTCACTCAAGCGGAATTTTTATAGACGGCAAACTCACCTACTTCCGAGGGCCGATTACGGAAGATGACGTAATGGAAGCGCTCGACATTGCCGAATCCGCCAAGCGCAATGCGCTCGATAGATAAGTTGACGAAATTTGCTCTGAGTTTTTTGCAAATTCGGCACTTACCCAATGCCTGCAAGCAATTGACATCCGCCTTTTGGGTATGTTAAACTTTGACCGGTTTTGGAGCGAGGAACCGACGAAAGGAGTCCCCCTGTAGATGTTGATCCACGTTAAAGGCAAAAACATCGAGGTGACTAACGCCCTTGAAAGTTATATAGAAAAAAAGCTTCAAAGGCTTGAGAAATACTTCCATAGTATCCGCGAGGCAAACGTGTCTCTAAGCGTTCAGCGCGGAATGCAGATGGTGGAAGTTCAACTCGAGGGCGATGGAGTGTTGCTGCGCGGCGAAGAGCGGCGCGGTAATGACATGTACGCATCGATAGACGAGGTCGTCGAAAAACTCGAAACCCGTGTAAAGAAATTTAAAGGCAAACTCCAAGGTAAAGCTACGGACGTTGGCCCTAAAGAGAAAAACGCAATTAAAGACCGGGCTATGACAGATGCATTCGGCGCAGAAGAAGCCGAGCAGTCTGATATGCCCACCGTCGTTCGAACAAAACGCTTCGCGCTTAAGCCGATGACGCCGGACGAAGCCGCGCAGCAAATGGAACTTCTTCACCACGATTTCTTTGTCTTTCGCAATTCGGAGACTGAAGAAGTCAATGTCGTTTACAAGCGCGAAGACGGTAACTACGGCTTGATCGAACCGGCATAAATATTCATGAATTGACAATCGGGCATTCGTGCCGCCATCTCGAATTTAGCGAGACGGCATTTTTGGTGTACGGTAGCTAAGAAATAAGGGGCCGGGCGGACTGAGATTTCCGACCTTGGCCTCGTTTGCAAAGGGAGTCAGCTAAGATGATCGTCACAACCAAGCAGCTTTTTGAACAAGCTTACGGCAAGTATGCGCTGGGCGCATACAATATCAACAATGCAGAACAGACAATGGGACTGTTCCGCGGAAACATGGACTCAAAGGCCCCGTTCATCATTCAGATATCGAAGGGCGCGCGGTCCTACAC
>JAEWSK010000217.1 GCA_023398345.1 Armatimonadota bacterium
ACCAATCCGGGGCCATCTTTATAGCCTCGCCAATTGCTTTGACTGCTTCATTGTAATTCTTTCGGTTTTTCTCGACTTTTCCCACAAGCAGTTCTGCTGCGGCGCTTTCGGGTGACAGTATTGCAGCTTTTTTTGCGTAGACAAGTGCTTTGTCCAAATTGTTTTCATCGGCCAAATATAGTTCGGCCAGAGCAACTACGGGCCGTGGATCGCCGGAAGATTCGGATATGGCTCTTAAAAGCTCACTTTCGGCCTCTGCTGTCTTTTTTAGGGCAGCTAGAGCAAGAGCGCGGTGCATTCTAAGCGATGGCAATTTAAAATCCAGCTTGATGGCCTCATCAAATGATTTTAGCGCATCCTCGGCCTTTTCCGATCCCAATTGAGCAATGCCGAGCGCCATTCTTGCTTGGACGTCATGAGGCCGCGCAGAAACGAGCGCAGTCGCTGCCGACAGCGCCAAAGCCGGTCTGCCTGCGCCGATATTGGAGTAAATACGGCTGCAAAGTTGAAATGCGGCTTCGGCATCCTTGGGTTTTGCCACCGTCGGTTTTGGCGGAGTATAAAGCGTAGTTGTGTCGATTCCAGAATTTCCGCAGAATCGCGCCACTTCAGGGGTCATCGCGCATCTTCCATAGACTACGTCTTCTTTGCCACCGGTCACAACGAGTTTATTTACAAAAATTCCGACGACGGTCGAATCTCGCACGACCATTGCTCCGTTGGGCACGGCAGTTGATGGGCTTATGCTGCTTAAAAACATCCATTTGTAGTCGCCGATGTCAGTGACGAACACTTTGTCTGCGTTCCATTGCGTCACACCCAGCTTCGGCGGCTTTGCGGTTTTATCCAACGTAATGCCGCATACAGTCGTGGGCCACCTGTTGCCGACCGGATCGCCCTCGGACAACTGCCCCATTGTTCCATAGGCAGCTTTTGCGAAATCGCCGATTTGCGCGAGCGGCGCGCCGGGCAAGCCCGATACTGGAAGCTTAAGTATTGCGATGTTGAGGTCTTTGTTGAACGCTTTTAACTCGCACGGATACGCCTGTCCCGTATATGCACTTATAAATAGCGGAAACCGCGTTGTCTGCTTTGTGTTCTTGCTGATTACTTCCGTTAGCGAGTCCCACGTAGTCAGCACATAGCTGCCGTCGCCAACTACAAAACACGAACTCAGCCAACTAGACATATCCCCAAATGCGCGCACAACTCCGGCGCAGTCGGAAAGTGTGGATGCAGCCGACACGCAGCCCGCAGCCATTATAAGTGCCAAAATAAAAAGAATTGTTTTCATATACGGACCCCCACATATTAACTTATGTTTTCAACAGAGCCGATTGTTCCCGCACGCGCAATATATCCGCAGCTTTGCGCAACTTCAGACATGTTCATTGCCTCGTTTAATAGCTCCTCCTTACCGGCGTCCTATACCAAGCTAAGTATTTGCGAGAAATATGAGCAAAAAACAGGGATAATGGCCTGCATTTACAAGCCGTCTGCCGTGGCATAAATTTATGCGAGCCTGGAAAAGTCGCATTACGTTATACGGCTTTGGGGGCAGATTTGGAAATATGGGCCGGCATATATATGTCGTCAATGCAGTGCTATGGGGATTGCTTTCCCGTTTTTACTGCGCATCAGTTGATATTTTGTGTATATAAGCAGAGGTTGTTTTATTGACACTCTGCTTGCCCGATGTTATACTTCGACCGGGCGCATTGTTATATTTTTTGCTTCTGGCATTGGTGAACGAATGCTCAAAGGAATTGCAAAAGCCGGCAACGGTGAAACCCCGGAAGATCGCCATGGCGTAGTAGTTGCGCTGTCGAATTTATCGAAAATTCTCGGCACTTCAGAGGCTGATTCGACATTTTCAGTGGTTGCCGAGACGACTGCAACACTTCTTCGCGTCCGCAGTGCGATTGTATTTGTCAAACGCGGAGGCGGGCTGGTCGCTGCAGGCAGTTCCGGTGCGTCTGACAACCTCAATCTTTTCTCCGCTGCAAAAAAAATTGCTGAGTTGGCCGTCGGCGGCACAAGCCCCGTTGTGGTCACAAACGCATCTGCCGGTGATAGCTCTGAGGCCAAAGCGCTGGTAAAGGCCGGAGTCGCTTCTGTTTTGTGCGTGCCATTGAGGATCGGGCGCTCCAATGTCGGCGCGATCGTGGCAATATCTGATATGCTGAGGGCGTTTTCATCTGCTGATATCGAGCTTTTGCATGTGGTCGCGGGTCAGGCGGCGCTCACTGCATGGCATCGCGAGAATGAGCCGGATTCCACAACTGAAAACCAGGCTGAGCTGATAAGACTTGCCCAGCGCAAAATACAGGAACTGTCGGTTGTCAATCAAGTCAGCGGTGCGGTGAGCTCTACTCTTGACCTCGATGAGCTTCTCAATATCGCGCTTGAACAGAGCATGTTGGCCGTTGAAGCCGATACCGGATCGTTGATGTTGGTCAATGAGGAAAATAGCCGACTTGAAATTGTGGCTTCGCGCGGATTGTCCCAGAAAGTGGCGCAGAATACTTCCCAGCAGATTGGTATGAGCGTCGCAGGGTGGGTGGCTGAGAATGGCGAGAGCGTGTTGGTCACTGACGCGCATGTCGACCCGCGCTTCCGAATGCCTTTTTATAGGGACGACATCACTTCTGCCGCGTCCATTCCGCTGCGCTCCAAGTCGCAAGTCATTGGTGTGCTCAATGTCAACACGACAAACCCCAACCGCAAATTTGACGAGCGAGACTTAGAACTGCTGGAGACCGTGGCAAACGAACTCGCAATGGCAATCGACAACGCGCGGCTTTATGCACGTGTTCAGCGCCGCACAAAGCAGCTCGACAGTCTTCTTGGGGTGTCCAAGACTGTTACATCGACTTTAAATCTCGAAGAGCTTCAGAGACGTCTTGCAGATGAGATCATACAGCTGTTTTCGTTAGACGTGTGCGTTTTGATGCTGCGCGATGACCTCAGCGGCAGGCTCAGGCTCGGCTACGGAGCCGGTCTAAAGAGTCGGCGAAAGTACTCCTACTACGACCTCGCGTCGCCGCTCGCTGCGCATGTCGCGAGGGTCAATAGAAAGCTCATAATAAAAGACATAAGTGTATCCAAGAGCTATGCCACCGAAATATCTGCGCGAGAGAACTTGAAGTCGGTAATATGTTTTCCTCTTAAAACTGCGGGCAAGGTAGTGGGGGCCGCGGTTGGATTTACTCGAAATGTTCGCACGTTCCCGAAATCGCAGCGCGATATTACTCGCCAACTCGGGGAGCTTGCCGGAATCGCAATACGCAACGCGAGGGTCTATCGGCAGAAATATAAAATGGCCGAAATACTAACGCAAAAGTTGGCGCCGTCGAACATTCCCAGCTTTGACGGCATCGACATCGGCCACAGATTTTTGCCGGCCCATGAAGTGGGCGGCGACTACTACGATTTTCTGCATGTCGGCAAGAACAAGCTCGGAATAGTTATAGCAGACGTCTGTGGCCATGACGTAGAAGCCGCAGAGTACACCTCGATGGGCAAGCATGTTATTCGTGCCTATGCAAGGGATTGCGAGTCCCCGGCGTTAGTTCTAAAAAAGACTAATGCGTTAATTTGCGAAGACACCCGCGCCGAAGTTTTCATCAGCACGTTTTACGGAGTGCTCGATCTTGAAACCGGAAAGCTGCGATATGCCAATGCGGGCTGCGAACGGCCGATATTATACAGAGCCGAAGATAAAAGTACCGTCAAGTTAGAAGCAGACGGCATGCTTTTAGGCATTCGCGGTGGAATGGAGTTCGAGGAACGTGAAGTTCAATTATTTTCCGGCGACGTAGTTGCAATGTTTACCGACGGTCTAACCGAAGCTGGTGTCGACAAACAGCGCTTCGGCTCTGACCGAGTGGCAAATGCATTGGCTCGCTCCGCGCACCTTGGCGCACAGCGGATTGCCGATTCGATTTATAATACCATTTTTGAATTTGTGCACGGCCGAATTACTGATGATGTGGCTATGGTTATACTTAAGATCGCTTTGTGACAGATATCTGCGTGTAGATAGGTCGAAAAGAGATATGCAAGTTTACCTATGCAGTGCGAGTCAAATTCTGCCGATAATGCGTAGTATTGCAGGCAATATCGTGCCTGTGAAGGGCAGGAGGCTCTGGAAATTGAAGCAAGGCCACATAGTGGAGCTCGAAATTCCCAATTCACCTGAGTACGTAGCAATAGTGCGTCAAGCCGTAGAGGGAATTGCGCGTAGAATGGACTTTAACGAGGCCCAAATTGATGATCTCAAGCTGGCGGTCGGCGAGGCATGCACGAACGCGGTGAGACACGGCTGCGTTAAGGATGAGCGTCAACACATTGCCGTGCGATGCATGGTGCAAAACGATGGCCTGTCAGTTGAAATTCGCAACGACATTTCCGACTGCGAGTTGCCCTGCGTTCCGGTTCAGCCCGATCTTACACGAGAAGGCGGCTTGGGACTTTATCTAATCCGCAAGTTAATGGATGAAGTTGATATTATTTGGGAGCCGGAAACCGCTGTAGTTAAAATGCACAAAAAGCTGCACTCCGCCGCGGCTTAATTTCTATTTAAGCATCTCCTGCGCCTTGCGTATCTGCCGATTGACTTCGCCTAATGCCGTGCCGCCTGTGGCTGTCCTCGCGGCGACGCTTGCCTCTACTGTGAGCATATCGGCTATATCGTCCGGTGCATTGGGGGCGAATTTCCTAATTTCTTCTAGCGACAGGTCGGCCAATTCCTTACCTTTTTCGACGCAATACGCCACCAGCGATCCCACCTGCTCATGCGCTGTTCTAAACGGCAGCCCCTGTCGCACGAGCGCATCGGCGAGATCGGTTGCAGTTGAAAATGCTTCTCCTGCGGCCTTGTGCATTCGAGTTGCATTAAACTTTGCCGTCGACAGCATCAGCGCAAATACTTTAAGTGAGCCGGTGATGGTGTCCGCCGCATCAAATAGCTGCTCTTTGTCTTCTTGCAAATCGCGGTTGTAAGCTAGTGGCAGTCCCTTTTGTAGAGAAAGTATCGACATCAAATCGCCGATCACCCG
Source organism: Armatimonadota bacterium (assembly GCA_023398345.1). GTDB lineage: Bacteria > Armatimonadota > UBA5829 > UBA5829 > UBA5829 > DTKD01. The sequence goes on from JAEWSK010000217.1 coordinate 5,061, forward strand.
CGCGCTCTTTCCGCGCACCAATTCGGCGACGTCCGGGTTTTTCTTTTGGGGCATTATAGACGAACCGGTCGTCACCGAGTCATCTAGTTCCACAAAGCCAAACTCGCTTGTGTTCCAAATTATAAATTCCTCGGAGAAGCGAGAGAGGTGCGTCATTGAAATGGCGCAGCAGCCGATAAATTCCGATGCCCAATCTCTGTCGCTGACGGAGTCGATGCTGTTGTCGGATATTGAGTCGAAGCCGAGTGCATCGGCGACGTATTGCCGATCAATAGGAAAAGTCGTGCCGGCGAGTGCGCCAGCGCCCAAAACGAGCATGTTCAGCCGCTTGCGACAGTCGGCAAATCGTCCCTTATCTCGCTCGAGCATCCAGAACCAGGACATCAGATAGTGCCCCAACAGAATTGGCTGTGCATGCTGGAGATGAGTAAATCCCGGCAGGATGATTTTTGCATTTTTTTCGGACTGATCGACTATCGTCTGCTGAAGGTCAACAATGAGATTGTTTATTTGATCTATAGTGTCTCTCAAGTATAGTCGGACATCAGTGGCTACTTGGTCGTTGCGGCTTCGCGCTGTGTGAAGTTTTTTTGCAGGTTCGCCGATCCGCTCAAAAAGCAGCTTTTCGACGTTCATGTGAACATCTTCCGCGCTTGCGTCGAATTCTATTTTTCCGGCATGGTAATCTTCAAGAATCGAGCCGAGACCCTTGATTATTTTTTGCGAATCATCGAGCGATATAATGCCGCACTTACCCAGCATAGCTGCGTGCGCACTGCTGCCCATTATGTCCTGCGCGATCAGCCGACAGTCGAACGAGATCGATTCCGTGAAATCTTCTACAATCTTGTCCGTCGCCTTTTGAAATCTACCACCCCAGAGTTTTTTTGCCAACTTATCCCACGCTCCCTAGTTTTATACCGACCAAAGACTCTGCCTTTGTAATCTGCAAGATTTTAACCCGTAAATTGACACCCCCATATGGGGGCATCAATTTACGCATATGGGGTATGGGGATTATGTCCCCTATTTTTTTAGCTGTCCTTCACGATGTGGTACATGCGTGCCTGCATGCCGTGTGTTTTTACTATACCGACTGCCTCGCTTTGGTCGAATGTCTTGGAATCGAAGCTGGCGAGGTCTTCGTTATATAGCGCATACTTGCTCGCGCGGCCTATCACCTGCGCGCTGCCTTTAAATAAGCGCATTGTGACCGTTCCGGTGACTCTCGGCTGAATCTCATTTATAAATGCCTCAAGATCGGCCTTGAACGGATCAAACCACAGCCCTTCGTAGGCAAGCTCGCCCCACTTTTGATCTACAAACACTTTAAAAGCGCGCTCCGCGCCGGTGCATACGAGCGCTTCGAGAGCCTGGTGTGCAGGTATTAGCAGTTTTGCCGCCGGGCACTCGTAGTTCTCTCGAACTTTGAGGCCCATTATTCGGTCTTCCATAATATCTATTCGACCGACGCCGTTGTCCCCTGCAATCTTATGCGCTTCGAGGATAAGATCAAGCGGCTTTAGTCGCTTGCCGTTAATTGCGACAGGAATGCCCTTATCGAATTCGATAGTGACTTCAGTCGGCGTATCGGACGCATCGGCAAAGCTCTTTGTCCAGTGGAATATCTCTTCCGGCGGAGCGTAGTTTGGCTCTTCGAGATGTCCGCCCTCGATGCTTCGGCCCCAGAGGTTCTCGTCTATCGACCAGATTTTGTCTTTGGACTGCCCTATCGGAATGCCCTTCTTTTCTGCGTATTCGATTTCCCAAGTCCGCGTCATAGTGTGTTCGCGCATCGGGGCGATAATTGGCGTGTCGGGCATAAATGTTCTCATAACGAACTCGAATCTAAATTGATCGTTGCCCTTGCCGGTGCAACCGTGGCAAAATGCCTCCGCACCCACTTTTTTTGCGATTTCGACTGCTTTCATAGCAATCAGCGGCCGTGCAATCGACGTGCTGATCGGGTAGCCCTGGTAGTCGCCATTTGCCATTATAGAAGGGAAAACATAGTCAGTGACGAATTCTTCTCGCGCATCGATGGAGTAATGCTCGGTACCGAGCATATGGGCCTTTTCTTCGGCCTGCTTAAGCTCACCGGCGGGCAGCCCCACATCGACGGTCACAGTCACGACATGATCGAATCCGTAATCTTCTCGCATCATCGGAATACAGACGGACGTATCGAGTCCACCCGAATATACTAATAGAACTGTTTTCGGCATTTATATTCCTCCATTTATTTGGTTATCCTGCTAAAAGCACCATAACGGCCTTCTGCGCGTGCAGTCGATTTTCGGCTTCGTCGAATACAACCGACTGCGGCGAGTCTATAACATCGTCGGTTACTTCAGAGCCGCGGTGCGCGGGCAGGCAGTGTTCAAAAATCGCGTCGGGTTTTGCATGACCCATAAGAACCGCATTTACTTGGAACGACTGGAAAACCTTTGCTCGTTCGGCAGCCTCGGATTCCTGGCCCATACTGGCCCAAACGTCGGTTGCCACTATGTCTGCATCGGAAACGGCCTTAATTGGATCATGTGTTATTTCGATATTTGAATTTGTCTCGGCTGCGCACTTTTGAGCAAGCTCGACTATATCGGGATTTGGATCGTATCCTTCCGGACAGCCGAGCGAAAAATGCATCCCCATCTTTGCAGCAAGCAGCATCAGCGACTGCGACACGTTGTTGCCGTCGCCGACGAATGCAAACTTCAGATCTTCGAACTTGCCTTTGTGTTCGAGAATAGTATAAAAATCGGCCAGTGCCTGGCATGGGTGCTCAAGATCGCAAAGGCCGTTAATAACAGGGACTCTCGCATGTTTTGCAAGTTCGGTGACGGTCGAGTGCGCAAACACTCGAGCCATTATAATATCAGCCATCCGGCCCAGCGTCTGTGCGACATCGCCGATCGACTCGCGCTTGCCGAGTTGTATATCTGCCGGTGCAAGATATATCCCGTGGCCTCCGAGTTGAAATATGCCAGTTTCAAATGATACCCGCGTCCGCAGCGACGGCTTTTCGAATATCATTCCAAGTGTTTTTCCTTCGAGAATTTTGCGCTGATCTGCCGCGCTGATTACTTTTGTCTTTAGCTTGCATGTCATATCAAAGAGCGCAACAAGCTGCTCTCTGCTAAGATCGGCGATGCCGAGCAAACTCTGACCGCCAAGACCGGCGTCGGCTGGAATCTTACCGGCTTTAAGCTGTACTTCTTTTATTGCCGTCATCGAAACGGTGTAATCTTTATTAACATGCTTGGCAAGTATCTTTGCCGCCATTCCTTCTCCTTCGCGAATCAGCCCCAGCATTATATGCTCAGTGCCAATAAAATCATTTTTTAGTTCCCGCGCGGAATCGAACGCTAAATCAATTACGCGTTTAGCTCGCGGGGTTAGCTGCATGTTACCGTCGAGCTTGCCTTCGGAGTTGGGTATCTCTCTGCCCAGTTCCGAGCGAATAGCCTGAATGTGCACATTCATCAATTTAAGCGCAAGGATTGCAGTGCTGTCTTCCTCCTCTGGGCGCATCAATCCGAGAAGAATGTGCTCGGTGCTGACGTGGTTTTCTCCGAGTTTGCTCGCCTCTTCCTGCGCGAGAAAGATCACTTTTTTTGCTTTTGCGGTAAACTTCTGCCACATGTCGCTGCCTCCAATTATAAATTGTGAAATAGTCGGCCAGTCCGCGCACATTCCCAATTCATAACTTAAAATTCACAACTTATGATTCTTTCGAGTATGCCGATTGCTTTATCCACAAGCTCTTTTGTTATTATAAGCGGCGGGACAAATCGCAATGTGCGCTCGCCGGTCGCATTGATGACCAATCCAAGCTCAAGCGACTTTGTCATCACTTGCTTTGCTATGGGCCTGTCGAGATCAGCTCCGATCATAAGCCCCATTCCGCGAACCTCAGTGACGCCGGGCAGCGTCTTCAATCGTTTTGCAAAGTATATGCCAACATCGCGCGAGTTTTCGACCCATCCGCCCTCGATAATTTCCGTCACCGCAGCGATTGCCGCCGCGCTTGCAAGCGGGTTGCCGCCAAAAGTAGATGCGTGGTCGCCAGGCTCGAACACATCTGCATATTTGCCTTTGGCAAGACACGCGCCTATAGGAAAACCGCCGCCCAGAGTTTTTGAAAGGGTCATTATATCAGGCGTAACATCGAAGTGCTGGAACCCAAACAGCTTGCCGGTTCTACCAAGGCCGGTCTGCACTTCGTCAAATATGAGCGCCGCGCCGAGAGAGTCGCAAAGTTTTCTCGCCGTCGCAAGAAATTCGCGTGTTGCGGGATGCACGCCGCTCTCGCCCTGCACCGGCTCCATCATAATTGCGCATGTCTTCTCGCCCACTACGGCAGTTAGCGCATCAATGTCATTATACGGGACATACTTAAAGTCCGGTGCAAGTGGAGTAAACGATTTTTGATACTTGGGTTGGCCGGTAGCTGTTATTGCAGCGAGTGTGCGGCCATGAAAAGACTTCTCGGCAGTAATAATCTCGGTTTTTTCAGGATGGCCGGATATTTTTGCGGCTTTTCGCACGAGCTTGATAGCGGCTTCGTTTGCTTCGGCTCCTGAGTTGCAAAAGAAAGCCTTGCTCATACCAGATGCCTCGACCAGCAACTTTGCAAGCTCCGGCTGAGGCTGTGTGTAGAACAAGTTCGAGGTGTGCATGAGAATATTTGCCTGCTTGCAAATAGCCTCGACTACTGCCGGCGGGCAGTGTCCAAGGCCATTGACGGCGATTCCGGCGAGAAAGTCTATATACTCTTTGCCTTCGGCGTCATAGACATAGCAGCCCTCGCCTTTTACAAAGACAACGGGAAACCTCCCGTAGGTGTGCATTACATATTGGTTGTCCAGTTCAATTGTATCGGTCATTACTTTTCACTTTCCAAATTTATAATTCTTAGATCAATAATCGACATCAGCGCACTATCATTGTTCCGATGCCCGTGTCGGTAAATATTTCCATAAGCAGCGCATGCGGTTTTGTGCCGTCGATAATATGTGTGCGCGGCACGCCGCCTTCTAAGGCCCTAATGCACGCCTTCACCTTTGGGATCATGCCGGACCCGATTTTGCCGCTTGCGATCATCTTTTGCGCGTCAGACACGCAAAGTTCGGAAATTAGCGTCGAGTCGTCTCCGAATGTGCCATATATTCCAGTGACGTCGGTCATAGTAATGAGCTTTTCAGCCCCGACCGAGGCGGCAATCTCGCCTGCAATTGTGTCGGCGTTGAGATTAAGGCTGTGGCCGTCGGCATCATCCGTAACCGAACACACAACGGGAACATAGCCATGCTCCAGCATGTCTGTAAGAATCGCCGGATCTATCGAAGTTACCTCGCCTACGAATCCCAGATCCACATCGCCTTTTGTCTTTTTTGCAGCGATCAGCCCCGCATCTTTTCCGCTCAATCCAACTGCTTTTACGCCCGCGCAGCCAAGCAGCGACACTATGCCTTTATTTGTCTTACCAGCCAGCACCATTTCGACAATTTCCATCGTCTCTGCATCGGTGACGCGC
>JAEWSK010000225.1 GCA_023398345.1 Armatimonadota bacterium
GCACTTATGACGAGCATCTGGAACGGATCCGGCTTATACGCTCGCTGTCGACTAAACTCGGCCGGACAATCGGTATTTTACAAGATCTGTCCGGGCCTAAAATTCGTATAGGAAAGATTGCACCGTCTCCTGTCCGTGTCGAATCCGGTGCGCAGTTTACGTTTACTACTCGCGATGTCGATGGTGACGCGACTCAAGTGACGCTGCCGTTTCCCAAATTGCCGGCTCAACTCAAGCGCGGGCAGTTGATATATGTGGATGATGCCAAGCTGGAGTTCAAAGTCACCTCGATCACGGACACCGAGATCGTCACAAAAGTAATAATTGGCGGCGAGCTTTCATCACACAAGGGCTTTACGGTTCCCGGCGCGAGCTACGACGTTCCCGGAGTTACCGAAAAAGATAAGGCCGACCTGCGCTGGGGGCTGGAGCACGGCGTAGATTGGATCGCAAGTTCATTTGTGCGAAGTGCCGATGACATCGTGCCGCTTCACAAAGTGATGCGCGAAATCGGCAAGCGCGCACCCGTCGTTGCAAAAATCGAGCGGCCTGAGGCCGTCAAAAACATACAAGGTATTATCGATGCATACGATGGGATAATGGTCGCGCGCGGCGACATGGGTATTGAACTGCCCATAGACGAAGTTCCGGGCATACAAAAAAATATAATTCGCCACTGCAATCGTGCAGGCAAGCCCGTAATTACTGCAACGCAGATGTTGGATTCGATGATGACAAACCCGCGGCCGACCCGTGCGGAAGTTACCGATGTTGCAAACGCTATAATTGACGGAACCGACGCGACAATGCTATCCGGCGAGACTGCTGCGGGCCAGTTCCCGCTGGAAAGCGTGCAGGTGATGGATCGCATAGCACGCCGCACTGAAAAATCGCTGGATTACCGTGGGATGTTTGAACGTCAGGCCCGAGCCACGTCAAAGCATGTGACTGAGGCCATCGGTGAATCAGCAGTAAATTTGGCATCCGATTTGCGCGTCGCCGCAATTATAACATGCACATTCGGCGGCATGACTGCACGGTTGGTGAGCAAGTTTCGTCCTCAAGCCAGAATAATCGCCGCCGCGTCGAAAGATGAGACGGCCCGCCGTTTGACGCTGAGTTGGGGTGTGACGCCTATATATGTCGAAATGGCCGAGGACACCGATGGACTGATACGCAATGCAATCGAAGCCGCATGCGACTACAAACTCGTCAAGCGTGGTGACACCGTTTTAATGATTGCTGGCGTTCCGGTCGGCGTGCCTGGAAGCACGAGCCTCATAAGAGTGCTGAAAGTAGAATAGAACCCGTCATATCCACTGAATTTTTACCCTCAGACTCCGTTTATCGTTTGTTGCGGCATGCTATCGGCTTCTTCATTTCATAAAGCTGTCTGATATTGCCGGCAGCGGCATATAGTAAAATCGACTAAAGTGCAATTGTCCGAGAGGCGTGCGATATGGTATAATTCTGAGTGCGATGAGCGCATGCCCCCTTAGCTCAGGGGATAGAGCAACTGCCTTCTAAGCAGTGGGCCGGGTGTTCGAATCACCCAGGGGGCGCCAGCTTAGAAGAAAATATACGTGGCGGGAGTAGCTCAGTTGGTTAGAGCGCCAGGTTGTGGCCCTGGAGGCCGTGGGTTCAAGTCCCATTTCTCGCCCCATTTACAAAGCGACCGGTAATCATTTGATTGCCGGTCGCTTCTTATATATCACCCAAATTTTGCCTCGCTGGGTAACAGATAAATGAGAGAGTTAACTCAATTCTCGACATTGATGTGGAGGCAAGCCATGTTAAAAGCAATTATTGTCTACGGTAGCACTACCGGTAACACGGAACTGCTGGCAAGTTACATTGGCCAGGGCATAAATAAGGCAGGCGTGAACGTGACTGTGCGAGACGTCACAGACGTTGACGCTGAGGAACTGGTCAACTATGACATCATACTGCTCGGATCGTCCACATGGGGCGAGGGAGAGATGCAAGATGATTTTTTAGCATTTTATAACGACATGGACCAAATCACGCTTCGCGGCAAGAAAGCCGCCGCGTTTGGCCCAGGCGACAGCAGCTATGAATTCTTTTGCGAAGCAGTAAATTTAATCGAGGCCCAACTGCGCGATTGCGGAGCAACTATTATTGCCGATGGCTTGAAAATAGACGGAGACGTCATCAATGCAGAAAAAGAGGCGATTGAGTGGGGCAAGCGGGTTGCATCCGCGGTCAAAACCCCAGCTTGAGCGCCACAATTGCAGCGGCAACGTAGAGGATTACGTTAATAAAAGTTGGCTTGTCGCTCAGTAGGACAAGCTCGGGGCTGGCTCCGGCATTTCTCAACTGTATTAGGAACAGGTAACGAAATATGCCGTAGACCACAAAGGGGATGGTTATCATCATAGCCTCATGCGGTTTGCCGGTGATTGGGCTGGGAAGAAACGTGTAAAGGCAGTAGGATATTATAGCAGCCGCAGCCGATATGCTGAGCATTTGATCCAGCATTGGCGCAGTGTACTCGCTGAGAGTCTTGCGATGGCTGGTACCGCCATTTTCAAGTGTAAGAAGCTCGCTGCGGCGTTTGGCGAGTCCTAAGAATAACGCAAGCAGAGTCGTGCATAAAAGCAGCCACGGCGATATGGCTACGCATATTACAACCGCTCCGGCTACGGCCCTAATAACAAATCCGGCTGCAATAGCCAACAGATCAACAATGACAACATGCTTTAGTTTCATTGAATAGGCAAGCATAAGCACGAAATATGCAGCCGCCAGCCCACCGAAACCATAACTGAGTCGAAATGCGCCATATATGCTGGCTGTGACAAGCAATAGGGCAAAAATAAGTGCCGAACGAACCGATACCGCGCCACTTGCGATTGGACGCTTGCATTTTAGTGGATGTGTGCGGTCACGTTCGACGTCGGCGACATCATTAATAATATAAGTCGCACCGCTCACTGCGCAAAATGCCGCAAACGCACAGAGCACATTCAACAGCTCATGTGTAGTATGGCCATCTTGGATAGTAAACAGATAGCCTGCAAATAGCAGAGCATTTTTTGTCCACTGCTTTGGGCGCAGAAGGCTTAGCAGTGAGATCAGCAAAGCTTTTAGTCCGTTACTTCTATATTTGTCGACACAGTAACCGGCGCTTTTAGTCCGTCGGCATCGGTGACGATCAGTGTGACGACATAGTTACCGCC
>JAEWSK010000231.1 GCA_023398345.1 Armatimonadota bacterium
GTTAATCTCTCGGCGGCAATCTCGCCCGCCAAGCCATGAAGATAAACAGCGGCGTTTGCAGCGCTCATTGGCTCAAAGCTCTGAGCAAGCAAACCGCCGATCATTCCGGATAATACATCGCCGGTTCCACCGGTCGCCATGCCCGGTGTGCCGGTTATATTTATAAAAGCTCTGCCGTCCGGCTGCGCTATTACAGTGCCAGCACCCTTGAGCACGACAGTTACATTGTGCATACACGCAAACTCACGCGCTGCTTCCAATCGATTGGACTGCACTTGATCGGAAGTAGTTCCTAACAGCGTCGCCATCTCGCCTGGATGCGGCGTTATCACAAGCGGCGACTTACACTTCTTTAAGACGCTCAAATCGCGCGAAATTGCGTACAGCGCGTCGGCATCTATTACTGCAGGTTTCTTTAGCTTGCGCATTAGCTTGAGCGTAAATTCAATTGTATCTTCGTCGCGACCAAAGCCCGGGCCGATAACTACTGCGTCACGCTTTTCGATAATTTCCAAAACTTTTTCTAGCGAGACCATCCCGAACGCTCGCTCGCTGCCCTCCGGCACAGGGACAGTCATCGCCTCGGTGAGTTTAACTTCCATTATATCGTTGAGCGATTCGGGCACAGCAACGGTCACAAGCCCCGTGCCGATGCGCAAAGAACCCATTGCCGCCAGTGTTGCCGCGCCGGTCATACCAACCGAACCAGCCACTATCGCAACATGGCCGAACATGCCCTTGTGCGCATCGCTAATCCTCGGCCACGAAATGCCAGCGGCGTATTTTCCATCTAAGATATTTGCTGCCGGTTCGATAGAGTCGATTATATCTTTTGGTATTCCAATATCGGCAACGACTATCTCGCCCACATACCATGCGCCGGGATAACTCAACAATCCGACTTTGGGCAGGCCAAATGTGACTGTGACATCTGCCTTTACAGCCGCCTTGCCGATATAGTCACAGTCCAAACCCAGCACGACCCCGGTGTCGGCGTTTACTCCCGAAGGAATATCGACTGAAATAATCGGCACGCCGGATAAATTGATCGCGCCTATCGCTTCGGCGTAATCGGGCTTTAGTTCGCCCTTTGCACCGGTTCCTAAAAGCGCGTCTATTACTAAATCGCTTTTCTCAATCGCCCTGCAAAGGCGCTTTATGTTGCGAGAGCAGTCGATAGGAATACCCATCTTTTCAGCAATTATAATATTTGTAAGTGCGTCACCCTTGGCAGAATCTCTATCGCCAAAATAGAAAATACTGACGTCCATCGCCGGGCCGTATAGATGCCGCGCCGCAACAAATCCGTCACCGCCGTTGTTGCCGGAACCCGCAACTACGACCACGCTACACACTCCATTGTCGCCGAATCGCGATAAAACCTCGTCGGCGACTGCCTTGCCTGCGTTCTCCATCAAAAGAATGCTCGGAATACCAAACGCTTTTGTCGCACATTGGTCTAAATCGCGCATCTGCTCAGCGGTTACGAGAATATTCAACTAACTTCCTCCACTATTGCTATGGCGCTTGCGTAGTATTTTGTGTGGGATACACTGATATGCACGGTCGCATTACCTGCAGCTTCGCGCGCGCGACCGTAGAGGTTTATAATCGGCTTTCCGTCGGCGTTATTGACCACTTCGACTTCTTTCCACCCGAAAGGGCCGCCAAGTGCCTTCGCTACCGCCTCTTTCGCCGCAAACCGCGCAGCAAAATGAAGGTATTTTGAAGATCTGCTCTCGGCATAATCGCGCTCGACGTGCGTAAAAATCCGCTCAACAAACGCTGGGCCTCGCTTACAGATCGACTCGATGCGCTCGATCTCGACAATATCTGTTCCTATACCTAGTATCGGCATGTTACCTGTCTTTTTCTTATAGTCCATCTATCTTACGCCACTCGCCGCGCAATCTCCTGCCGGATACTTATTGTACTCATACTTTGACTTTGCATTTCGGCATTTTTTGCATCACCCCAAACATTCAGGGCAAATTAAGGTTATAAGAATTATTGACCATATACTGCCTACTCACTAATATAGCAACTATGAAAAAACTTTTGCCGATAATCATCATAGCAATATTTGTGGGATTGATTGCATACTTCACTTACGTTCGCACGCACACAAAACGTAAGATCCAAGGGCCGGTGCTTTCCGCGCGGTTTCTTGATGCGGACTACGGCAATGCCGTCATATTTCGCACGCCAGAGGCCAAAACTATCGTAATCGATCCGGTGTCGGGACGCGGCGCTAAGGCGTTGGCCAATTTGCTAAATAAAGAACGGGCGCGAAATATTACCGTTATATTGACCGACCCGACAGCCGACAGCGCTGCGGCGCTTGCGGCACTGCAGGAATCAGTCGGGGTATCGAAAGTGATTCGGCCCGAGTTGGGAAACTCGACAAAAGCGTGGAACCGGAGAATGAAAAGAGCCGAATGCGAGCGAATTGAAAATATCGCGATTGCAGATGGGGATAAGTATAAACTATCTAAAAAGACAATAATAGAAGCGCTCAGTCCAATTCGCGAAGAGGGACTCATTGGACATGATGGCTCGCTTGTATTTAAAGTGCGCTTTGGAAAAAAGAGTTTTTTCTTTCCATCGCAAATAAGTGTCGACGAAGAATCTTATTTAATAAGATCCGGCCAGGACTTGTCCGGCAGTGTGCTTATAATTGGCCCGCGCGCGCCATATAGAGGAATTTCACTTGAACTGCTCTCAATGGTTCGGCCTGAAGCAATTGTTGCAAGCGCTTCAAATAGGCTGTCTGACGGTGCAATTGAAAACTTAAATTCACACAATACCGGCGCAGCACTATTTTTATCCGACAAAGATGGAATAATACAGATTGATACAAATGGCCGCTCCATCCAGGTCATTACGGAAGAGGGTGAGCCACGGTAAAAATCACGAGTTGCGGGCCACATTTAATATAGATGTCCAGCCCCGCTCGCAGCGTATTTATGAACGGGGTAGACGCACGGATGTCAAACTCAGTTGTCGTCATTGGGGCCGGTACCGGCGGGCCACAGGCTCTAGTTGAAATACTAAAAAGATTGCCCGCTACGTTCCACGCATCGATAATCGTAGTTCAACAGATGCGGGCCGGGTTTACAAAAATCCTAACAAACCAACTCAATGAAATCTGTCGCCTGCCTGTCTATGAACCAATAGATGGACAACAGCTCCACCCGTCAGAAATTCTCGTTGTTCCGGGCGGCACCGCTCTTAGTTTATCTTTTCAAGATGAGCTATCCACATCTATCGTACACATAAACGATATCACAGACACTCCCGAAAAACTTCGCGCGCGAACCGATACTACAATGTCATCGGTCGCAGCACTATATGGCCGCGATGCGATCGGAGTGCTGCTGACGGGAATGGGTGAAGACGGGCGCGATGGACTTCGCGCAATAGCCGATGCCGGCGGGATTACGCTTGCGCAAGACGAAGGATCATGCATCGTATTTGATTTGCCGTCAAGCGCTATTGACGGCGGGACAGCGCAAGAAGTGCTGCCGCTGTGGAACGTCGCGGACCGAATTGAGTCCATTGTAACGGGGGAATTAAATGCAGATGCTGCATAGAACACGGCTCGGCGATATGCTCGTAACTGCGGGCATAATGTCGGACGATCAGCTCGAATGGGCACTCGATAGGCAGAAGGAAAGTTATCAGCGACTCGGCGAAGTGCTGCTCGAAGCGCGGATCGTCAACGAAGACGACGTCACTGAAGCACGCGCCTTGCAACTCGATATACCATATGTCCAGCTAAATGACTTTCAAATTCGGCCCGAAGTAGTTAAGCTCGTGCCGGAGCACATATCCCGCGCATATAATCTTATCCCCATCAGCGCAACATCGACTAAAATTTCAGTGGCCATGGCAAACCCGATGGACGTGGAAGCCATAGATACCGTGCAGCGCTGTTCAAAAAGGCGAGCCATGCCGATACTTGCCGGAGAGTCGCGTATTCAAGCCGCACTTGAGCGCGCCTACGGCAACGCCGGTGGAGAAGATATTACTGCTACCATCGAAGAGGCAATCGGCGACATTGAAATCCAAGTGGGGGACACCGACCTACCCGACGATGTCGCAGAGGAAAGACGACAGTCCACACAGGCTCCAGTAATAAAGACTGTCAACCTTGTGCTTCAAGAAGCCGTGAAGCAAAAGGCCAGCGATATTCACTTCGAGCCGCGCGCCAACTCACTTGAAATACGCTATCGACTCGACGGTGCGCTGCAGCATACTCGTAACTTGCCCAAGCAGCTTCAGCCCGCAGTGCTGAGTCGCATAAAGATAATGGCAGAAATGGACATTGCGGAAAAGCGACTGCCTCAGGATGGCCGGATTAAAATGAAAATCTCCGGTAGAAAAGTCGATTTGAGAATATCGTCGCTGCCGACGCAATATGGTGAGCGCATTGTAATTAGATTTCTGGATCAAGGCGCTCAACATGTATCGATTGATGGGCTCGGATTCAGCGAGCGTGAGTTCAATATATTTAATCGGCTCATACGTAAACCCTATGGAATCATACTGGTCACCGGCCCAACGGGCAGCGGAAAAACAACTACACTTTATTCGGCGTTAAGCACAATAAAGTCCGATGAAAGCAACATAATGACATGCGAAGACCCCATCG
>JAEWSK010000278.1 GCA_023398345.1 Armatimonadota bacterium
GCACTTAAAGAAAAAGACCCCAACCTCTCGGGCGATGATGTCCGTGAAGGGTTGGCGGCTGTTATATCCGTTAAGATTCATGATCCGCAGTTTGAAGGTCAGACAAAGACCAAACTCGGTAATGGCGAGGTCGACGGCATTGTAAACTCCATCGTGGGAGAAAAATTCGGCGAGTTCCTTGAAGAGCATCCGACTGCCGCTAGAAGAATCATAGACAAAGCTTTAACTTCGCACAGAGCGCGCGAAGCCGCGCGCAAGGCCGCCGATATGGTTAAGCGTCAGAGCGCACTTGAAAATGCGTCTCTGCCAGGCAAGCTCGCTGACTGCATTGAGCGAGACCCTGCAAAAAGCGAACTCTTTCTTGTAGAGGGCAAAAGTGCAGGCGGCAATGCGAAGCTCGGTCGCGATAGGCGCACTCAGGCCATTCTTCCGCTGCGCGGAAAGATACTCAACGTCGAAAAGGCTCGAATGGACAGAGCGCTTGAAAGCGAAGAGATTAAGGCGCTTGTCGCAGCACTCGGCACTGGAATTATTCACAGTTCAATGGACACGGGAGACGATCCCGACAACCCTGAACTTGATTTCGCCGAAGACACGGGCGGCAATGGAAACGGCAGGAAAAACGGCAATGGATCGACATTCGACAAGTCCAGGCTTCGCTACAATCGGATTATCATTATGACCGATGCGGACGTGGACGGCAGCCACATCTGCACGCTGCTTCTAACGTTTTTCTATCGCTACATGAAGCCGCTTGTCGACGATGGACATATTTACATCGCGATGCCGCCGTTCTACCGCATCAAGGCCGGCAAAGATAAAATCTTCTATGCAAAGAACGATGCCGAGCGCGATGACATCCTTCGCACGATTGGAACAAAGAAGGACGTAATGGTGACGCGCTTCAAGGGTCTGGGCGAAATGGACGCCAAAGACCTTGAAGAAACGACAATGAAGCCCGGAATGCGCACCGTCAAGCAAGTTACAGTCGATGACGCAGTCGAGGCCGACGATATGTTTACACTGCTTTTGGGAGACAAGGTCGAGCCGCGCAAGGCATTTATTGAGGCCCATGCAAAGCAGACAACAAATGTTGACTGGCATGCGTAAAAAAACTGCAAAATGACGAATAACAAAAAGAGCCGGGGAACGCTCCGGCTCTTTATTTATACCTGCCACTATGGGGGTTGCCGCTTTGAGTTACGACCCACAAAATGAGCAAGACGCGACTGTTTGGAAGGGGCCATACGGTCTTCGAGCGTTTCGCCACCGCAACTTTTCTCTTCTGTGGACCGGACAGCTTGTCTCACTGACTGGCTCGTGGATGCAGGGGCTGTCGCTTCCTTGGCTGATATTCACCCTCACAGGCTCCAAGCTGCTGCTCGGCGTTGTTGCCGCGGCGGGCATGCTCCCGGCGCTTATAGTCACTTTGCCTTCGGGTGTAATAGCCGACCGGTTCAGCAAGCGAAAGATCGTCATAATTACTCAGTCAATACTTATGGCTCAGGCTCTTGCGCTGTCGGCACTAACGTTTACGCACACCATTCAGGTCTGGCATATAATCGTACTCGCCACGTTTGCCGGATTCGCCAACGCAATGGATATGCCTACGCGCCAAGCGATGGTTGTGGAACTTGTCGGCAAAGAAGATCTGGCAAACGCAATCGCGCTCAACTCATCAATGTTTAACCTCACGCGCATTGCCGGGCCGTTTGTGGGTGGAATAGTTCTTGCGGTGGTCGGGCCTGCATGGTGCTTTTTAATAAATGCAATCACCTATGTTGCAGCAATTGTCGGCTTGTTGCTTATGAAAAACGTCAAGGCGCTTTTTCAGGCAGATAAAGATGAGTCCATGTTCAAGCAGATCGGCGAGGGATTTAATTACGTGTGGGGAACCCCACTGATGCGCAATATGATAATGATGACTGCCATCCACTCTGTTTTTTGGGCCTCATACGCTATATTTTTCCCGGTCTTTGCAATACGCATTTTCAAGGTTGGCGCGACCGGGCAAGGCATAATGAGTGCGGCGGTCGGGGTTGGGGCGTTGACAGCCGCATTAACGGTATCGTCCTTGGGGCATCTTTTTCAGCAAAAAACAATTGTATTTGCCGGATCATTTCTGGCACCTGTCGGCCTGCTTGTGTTTTCATTAAGCAGCAATTTTTATATGGCTCTCGGCAGCCTTGTGGCGGTTGGAATGGGAATGATGATGTTCATGGCGTCATCGAACACAATTTTGCAAGTCAAAGCGCCGCCCAGTTTAGCTGGACGCGTGATGAGTCTGCGGGCACTTGTGCTGCTGGGAATGGGTGCTCCGGGGGCAGTTTTATTGGGACGGCTTGCGGAGTTCAAGCATATTGGCGCGCAGGGCACGATATTGATCGGGCGCTGGTAGGATTAGTTACTTCTACATTTTTTGCCGTTACAATGCGGCCGCGCAAAAAGTGCGAACCCACAGCGGCTCCCATTGAAAATAGTGCAGTAGGTGTCGACAATAAATGAGCCGGACGCTGTAAATATATATTGCCAGCCTACTCCTGCTCGGTGCCGATTTCGCCTTCTCTTATAGAGACTTTACTTTCAATTCCCATCACGCCGCGGACATTTAACACCATGTCATGCAAATTATAAAGATTTTCAGCGGTCTGCACAAAGCCTTCAAGCCGCACGATCTGGTTGACTGATTTCCACCTTACATCAGAAATGTCAAAATCAATTTGCGCTGCAAACCTTTGTCGAAGCTCGTCTGTAATCTCTTTGTCCGTGAACTCACCGGGAAACTGCTCGCTGGACGCAAGTCCCGCCCCAGGCCCGGACGACTCACCCGCAATTGCAAACGGCGTTTGGCTAATATCGCCCTCGGCCAGACTGTATCCCAAATGGGCATCCGTGAGATCGCCGTCATCTGGAGACACGACTGCTATTTGGTTGATAACCTCGTCGATTTCTTCAATTTCGTAGGCCAATTGCTCGGCTATATTCTTCTGCTGCTCGGTCTCGACCTCGCCGGTCAGTATGGCGACACCGTTTTCTACATCGACTCCTATTTCCATTAAGCCGACATCTTTGTTTGCAATAAGATTCGCCTTTACGCGCAGTTCACTCAGCTTGTTTCCTACAGCCATTTTGCAATGCCCTCCGCAGCAGAATATTTCTTGCATAAGTCTATACCCGCACAGTAAAGCGAACAAACTGATGATAAAGCATTAAGGAAATTTGAGAATAAAGCCCTTATATGCAATTGATTTTGTGTGATAGCGCTTGCTTTTCTGCAAATTGAGTATATACTAATGCTATTCTGATCCGGGGGTTTGTGGGATGCCGAAGGGAAGCATTCTGCTGATCGGCGGCGACGAAAACTCGCGACAATCAATTGCCCATGCGCTGGCGGGGCGGGGCTATGCTGTGTCGTTTTCTATGTTTGGAGACGAATGCATGGCTGCTGCTCGCCACAACCAGCCCGATTTAATAATCCTCGATTCGACTCTGCTCGACCAATGCTGCACCCAAACATGCACTGATCTGCGCGCAATGTGCACGTCACCGATTATAATACTTAGCTCGGATAAAGATGACTATGATATTGCGCTAGGTCTTGGAGTCGGCGCAGATGCATATTTGATTAAGCCCGTGGCAAAGTCCGTGCTGGTTGCGCAAGTCGAATCTGCAATGCGGCGTGAGACGGCCTATCGCAAGCGTCAATCTAAGTTTAAGCCGATCTATGTGCGGAATTTGGTTGTTGATCTAGCTGGTTGCGAGTTAAAAAAGAACGGAGCGGTGATTTTACTTTCGCCGACGGAGTTCAAATTAGTCCGCGCGCTTGCGGAAAATGCCGGCCGAGTGCTTTCTCGCGACCAACTGCTTGACAGCGTGTGGAACACACGTGCCGACGGCGTATACTCACGCACTATTGATGTCCACATCGGCAGGCTAAGGCGCAAAATCGAAGACGACATTCGCAACCCCAGCTATATCGTCACCGTGACAGGCATGGGCTATAAGCTGCGGGCCGATTAAATTACGCAGCGCGCAGTTGGTAAGGCAGCACTCGCAATTGGTCTCGATACTTGGCAACTGTCCTTCGCGCTATATCAACTCCATGCTCTGTCAGCATTTTGGCAATTTCGCTGTCGGAAATTGGCTCGACGGAGCGCGATATTATTTCCCGAATCATATTTCGTACAGGTAGCGCAGAATCGAAAAACAGCTCAAATGAGACTGTCTCGCCTGAAGGCAGTTTGCAGAACTTGCCCGCTACCGCGCGGCAAATTGTGGATTCGTGGACATCCAGAGCCTTGGCAATATCTTTTTGACGCAGCGGTCTGAGATGGGACGGGCCATTGAGAAGAAACCCTTTTTGATAGTCGGCGATGTAACTTGCGACGCGGGTGAGGGTCTTTTTGCGCAGGGCAATTGCCTCTAAAATACACTTTACTCGATCGACATGCTCTCGGATGTGTCGGCAGTCGTCCTCGCTCAAATACGAATCGCCCTTGCGGATCGAACCGTAAAGCTCATTGTAAGTTTCATCTATATCGAGCAGCCGGCTGTGCGAATCAAGCGCTTCGACCGATATTGAGCCATCTTTTGCATGCATTATTACATCCGGCACGACCGCCACAGATTCGTTTGGCGCAAACTCGCTAAATGGCTGCGCGTAAACCGACGCAGGATACGGAGTCAAACTATTCTTTATAAAATCGGCGGCCTCAGCAACGACACCGACAGTCACTTCCATTTGGCTCGCAATGACTTTAAATTTCACTTTTGAGAAATCTTCCCAATAGTCCATCAAAATCCGCTCGGCATTTGCGACAGTTGTGCCAGTTTCGCCGAGGCTCCGAAGCTGAATTAGAAGGCACTCGCGCAAATCGCGGGCGGCTATGCCGGGCGGGTCAAAGCTCTGCACGATGCAAAGCACTTCCTCGACTTCAGGTACTGCGACGGTGAACTCCTCGGCAATTTCAAAAAGCGACTCGCGGAAATAGCCGTCGTCGTCAAGCGATTCTATAAGATACTCGGCAATGCGCAGTTTGCGCCCTGCCAAACTGATTCTAGCTTGCTGCTTGAGATAAGAATCGAGGCTGATTGTCGATGCTACGGTGCGAAATGGATCAAAAGATGATTCAGCGCCTGCGGCGTCATAGGCCCGCTTGAGATAATCGCGCTCGCTCATTTCAGAGGGGTCGGATCCATCAATAGCTTTCATTGAGGCGCTGCACACAGGGCAAGTTTTTTCACTTGTTACAAACCCGCATACCGGACACCGAGAGCCTTCTTTGACGGAAAGCGCCGGGTTTTCCATTGCTTCGGTTTCGATAAACTCGCTAAGTTCGATCAGGCCCATATTGAGTATTGCATTGGCCTGAATCTGAACTGGAATAGTGCGCAATTGCTGTCTATGCGCTAATGCGGCACCCTGCATAACACCATCCTCCACTCCGCTCTTCGGCGGATACATCCCAGTAAGATTACTAGTATAAAGTATCGGCAGGCAGGCTATAGTACTTGAGTGAAAAATTAGCGCTGCAGCATTTATTTCTACGTGCGACTTCTATATATGCCTGATAATTTGCCATAGTTTTTCGATATTTCGCCAAATAGACACTGGTAGGCGTTGATATTACACAGATGCGTGCTTGTTGGCAATTTTTTTCACTCGCTTTACTGATAGGAAGTTGGTGTTGGAAGTTACGAAGAGGGTTTACACGTTTTCTAGCTTAAACTCGCGTATTTTATTGCGCAGCGTTTTGCGGTCTATGCCCAATGTCTGGGCTGCAGCGGACTGGTTCCATCCACACTCTTTCAGCACTCGCTCGATGTGAATTTTTTCAACATAGCGAAGCGACGCATCGGCTGGATATGGATCAGCTTGATTTGTAGAGGTCTGAGTGTCGGGTTGAGGATGTGTTTGGGTATGCAGCGATAGTGGCCCCAGCATGAGATGCTCCGGGCGGACTGTCTCACCGTTGCACAAAATTACCGACCGCTCGATTGCATTCTCAAGTTCTCGAATATTGCCGGGCCAGTGATATGCCTTTAGTTCGGCAAGCGCCTCATCAGAGAACTTGCGCACATTCTTTCCGGTCTCGTTTGCATAGGCCGACAAAAAATGGTGCGCAAATACTTCAATATCTGCGCCGCGCTCGCGAACCGGCGGGAGATTGAGGCATATGACTGCAAGTCTGTAGTAGAGATCGTCACGAAACTCATTTTTGCGCATTGCGTCTTCGAGATCACGATTTGTTGCGGCTATAACGCGAACATCCACCGTCAGCGTCTCGCTGCCGCCCACACGCTCGAATTGCTTTTCCTGCAGCACACGTAAAAGCTTCGTCTGCACCGAGGCGGAGACATCGCCTATCTCATCAAGAAAAATAGTGCCCCTGTGCGCCATCTCAAAGCGTCCGATATGCCGAGCGACGGCATTCGTAAATGCGCCTTTTTCATGGCCGAAAAGCTCGCTTTCCAGCAAATTCTCGGACAGCGCGGTGCAGTTGACTTTTACAAATGGGGCATCGGCGCGGTTGCTCTGATAGTGGATTGTGCGCGCGAGATATTCTTTGCCGGTTCCGGTCTCGCCTAGGATAAGCACGGTCGCATTGGTGGCAGCCGCACGCGCGGCTGTGACATAGGCACGTTGGACATCAGGGTTGGAGCCAATGATATTGTCGAACCCGAACTTCTTTTTTAGCTCACTGCGAAGGTATCTATTTTCATCAATAAGCCGCCGCTGACGCAGCGCTCTATCGACGAGCATTTGAAGCTCATCAAGCTCAAACGGCTTCGTGACAAAATCATACGCGCCCAGCCGCATGGCTTCGATGGCTGTCTGAGTGCTGCCGTAGGCGGTAATCATAATCACAGGAATGTCGGGCTTATGCTCTTTTATGCCCGCAAGCACATCTAAGCCGCTCATTTTCGGCAGGCTCATATCGAGAATTACGAGATCATAATCGCCGCCACTAGCGGCGGCGAGCCCGGACGCACCGTCGGGCGCACTTGCAGTTGCGTAACCCGATTCAGCGAACAGGCGAGAAATCATGTCCCGCATTCCGGCTTCGTCGTCAATTATAAGTATAGTCTTGCTTTCAGACAATTGTTCCACCATGCCAATAACTCATCTATTCTATGCTACAGGCGTCGAAGTGGCAAGTGTAAGATTCACGAAATAATGTCTAGCGCATCAAAGCGGCATTTGCTTGACAGGGATTTCATTGCGTCGTATCTTTTAGTCAGCACTACGTGGAGCATTGGATGGTTGACGTGATAAGCGCCGCATTGTTGTTGTTGGCGCTCGCGCTGGCGCCGTTTATCGGCGGCGGATTTGGTGAGCTTGCGGGCGGAGCCTTGCAAATTCTTGTATACGGCGGGATCGGCTGCCGGCTACTTTGGGCCAAGAAAGACTCCGACGTTTTGCCGCGCGTGGCTGGGATGTGGTTTGCCGCGGCGTTTGCTGTTTTAGTTGTTGGATCAACGTTTACAACTCACTGTGCCTATTTCAGCCTCAATCAGCTTTTAGTCATATTTGCATGCCTCGGTGCGTTTGCGCTTGCATCTGTTCTCTGTCGCGAAAAAAGAATTGCGACGGCGGCGGTTTGGATCGTATTGGTCTCTGCAACGCTTGTGAGTGTATTCGGCATTCGAGAGTATGCGTTTAGCGTGGGCGGAGGGGCGAATTTTTGGAATGCGATATTTAAGCCCGGCGAACATGTGCGCATATTTGGGACGTTCGTCAACCCCAACTTCTTTTCAGGTTTTTTGGTAATTTCGCTGCCGGTTGCGCTGGGAGTGTATTTGGTTACGCGCAAGACACCGCTGGTGGTGTTAGCGGGGATTGGATTTGTTTCCGGCGTGCTTGCGCTAATGCTGACCGGCGCGAAATTCGGCATTGTGGCATCCGTTGCATCGCTTGGTATATTTTTCCTGTTAGCTGCTTTTACGAAATCGCTGAGGCGAGCTAAATTCGCACGGCTGCTTGTTATATGCGTAGTTTTGATACCGCTTGTGGCGCTTTTTTCGCCTGTTGTAACAACGAGAATTCGGGCGGCGGAGGCGGGTGGAACTCAGGTGCATTCAACGAAGTTTCGCATTTACACATGGCATGCGACATATAATATGATTAAAGATTACCCCATGCTCGGTGTCGGCCCCGGCAACTTTGCGATTACCTATCCGCGCTACACTATCGCAGGCCCGACCAAGCACGCGCACAGCTCATATCTTCAGATAGCTGCCGAGTGCGGACTTCCGGCGCTTGTCGCGCTGCTTTTATTGCTTGGGGCGATAGCTCAGAAGTCATGTGTCGGTATTGTAAGAGGATCGGTTTGTTCGGCGGATCATATGCGCGACGATGGTGACGAACCGTCGGAGTCGATTGCATGGGCGGATCTTGTTCCGTTTAGTGGATGGCGGATAGTCAACTGTGCTCTTTTTGCAGGGCTTTTTGCGTCGGCGATTAGGAGTCTGGTAGATTCGGACTGGTATGTGCTGGGCATATCGCTGCCGTTTTGGATTATTGCCGGGGTGTTGGTGGCTCAGTCCAGCGCGGTCGAGTCACGGAATAAGTCTTTACCATCGATTTTTCGATGGGCGCTTGCGGCTGTGTGCGCGATTGCCATTTTGTTGAGCATATCATTTGGGCTGGGGGACTTTTTTGCGTCGCGCGCGAGATCTATTAGCGGAACAGGGCATGAAAGCGTGAGGCGGGTTGTCGATTTTTATAAGCGTGCGGCTGCTGTATGCCCGCTCGACCCTGAGTATCACAGGCTGTTGGGAGTTTGGCTTGGACTTGGCGAAGGCGACGTTGAAACTGCAAAAGACGAGATCGACAAGTCCATCCGGCTAGCGCCAAATACGTCCGAAGGCGGCTGGTATGGCCGCGCGCTGTTGGATGGGTGCCAGCAAGATTGGCCTGACGCAATTATAAGTCTGAAGACCGCGCTTAAGTTCAGCCCGAACTCAACTCAAACGCTGTTTCGACTTGCGCAGGCATATGAAGTTGTCGGCGACATTCGCGGAAGAGAGTCTACGTTTCGTAAGCTTGTAGACATCGAGACTTCTCCTTACGAAGAGATTAAAGGCACGCCGGAGATTGTTGACACCACATACGCATTCGCGCGGGCGTATTTTGGGGCTAAGGCAATTAGACAAAAGCAATACTGCTATGCGATTTGCCAATATCAAATTGCTGTAGATCGCCTCGAACGCTGGCGCGAGTCTGGAAAAATGCGCGAGGTGCAGAAAGTAATGGGTATGGTAAGCGACGAAGACGAGCGTGTTAATCTTAATTTGCTGCGCGAGTGTTATAGGGGTCTAGCCGCTGCATATATTGGCCAGGGCGACAGACACAAAGCCGCCGCCGCGCTCGAAAAAGCCGCGAGCTTGAAATAGGCCGCAATTCTGTGACGTATGCTAATTGCACACCAATAATATTCGTCTTTCGACCAAGGACGAGTCATTTGTTTCGATTTGCACTTCATGCAGGCCGTTTGACGCCTTAGTTGTGTCCCAGTCCCATCGAATAGACGATCCGCTCGCCGTATATACCGGAGCGCCGTCCAAGTAGAAATTTACTATTTTGCTCCCGATGTTGGGTTTTGCAAGCGCGATGGTAGTTTTTGCCTCGACTTTTTTTATATCTTTAACGCGCGAAGTGTAGTCTGACACTTCCTGTAGAAGGTCGCAGGCTAGTAGGGTGGGGTCGTATTTTGGAAAAAGCAGCCGAATTGCAGTTACTCCTTGTTTTATATTGCGATGTCGGTTTTTTGCGGCGAAGTAACTGTTGAGATAATTTGGTGTGAATGCGTCGTTGACTTTGCCTATGATTTGCGGCATGTCCTCCCAATCCCCATCGTCGATTTTTATCTGCGCGGTAAATGAGTAGTCGGGTTTACCCCAGTGGCGAGTTGTGTTGATATTGCCAAAAAAGATCGGCGGAGTTCCTTCCAATGTGGGTTTGGACTGAATATGTCCACGGCCGTCGCTCTGGTCGGCCGTCTTCGGGCCAATAACCATTACCTGCGGGCTGGTCTCGCCCTGCTCGGATACGTGATAGCGCGGCTGAATCATAAACCCGCCGCGAGTTTCCACACTGCCGCCTTCGA
>JAEWSK010000003.1 GCA_023398345.1 Armatimonadota bacterium
ATACAGCGCTGCAGTTCGTGCAGCGCAAGCTCACGAAATTCAGGAAAAGGCGATGCAATCGGCAGATACCATGCCGTGTGACCGACCACAGACATCCCGGTTCGCTCCAAGGCTTTTATAACTCTGCCGATATTAATTTGCGCTGAATAAGTCTGCTCAGGTTCGAGCGTGAGGTCGATAAAGTCGAAGCCCATTTCAGCAAATGAGTTTATCTCCGCGACCACATCGCACATTGGATTATTCATTGCACCGAATAGCATATCCATCCGTCCTCAAATGCAGCCAAGGGTCAAGCAAATGTTCTCGCGTAACATGCTCATGGGGCAAGCGGCGGTATTCAAGCCGCCTGTGCGCAAGATCATCGCGCACACTGTTTGGGATGCAGTCCAATGACTCGGGATACTGCCAATCGAACACATCGATGATTCCGGCGAGCAGCAGCCAATGCTCACCTAACAGCCCCAGCAGTCGATCCCAGTCGAGTTTTTTGCACTGCACCTGCGCGATTCGCATCACGTCGGGCCAATCGCATCGATGTCGGTTGATGACGAACGACTTGATCCATATCAGCTCTTCAAGCGGCAAAAACTTCAGCTCAAAATTGAGAAACTCACCTACGGAAGCGCGCTCGAACCAGTCAGCGGTGACATAGTTTACGAGGTTGGCAAATCGCCATATTACGTCAAAGATCAACCCGTCCCTGGCCGAATGGTATATCCATTGGTTGTCGCCGGGCGCTTGCTCGCCGATGTCTACAAACCCGGATGAGTTCAGGGCCTCGGCTGCGCGCGATACATTGTCGTGGGTTACATAGACGTCAATGTCGTGGGTGTTGCGCCAAATGCCCGTGTAGTGCCAAACGGCAAAGGCCCCGCCGACCATAAATGGCACTCCTGACCGGCACAGTGCGTCCATTGCTCCGACGTATAGACTTCGATGCTCAGGTTCAAAACAATCATTCACAATGTGGTGACCCGCCGCTCATTAAGGTGTCTTACCTGGAGGTGATACCCCGGCAAACCGTCCAAAGAAACGAATGCCGCCAAAATCTCTTATGGGCAGAGGTAAAGCGCAATTCCGTCTATAATAAGCATATAAGCTTTTGCTTCAGGAGGTCTTTGGTTGTCAGCTAATCGGACAATTGCAATATGCGTTTCTTTGGCGATTGTCGCATGCGCAGGTCTGGCCGCATGGGCCGCAAAGAACTCAAAATACATCGGCTCCGCACAATGCCTCGCTTGCCATAAGGACATGCACGAAGCGCTTACAAATGGTTACAACAAGACCGCCCACCGCGCTGCTATGGCCGATGCGACAAAGAAGCCAAATGCAATTATCGCCAAGTTCGATGACAACTCTCCAATTAAAAAGTCCGACATCAAATACGTGCTGGGAACCGGCAAAGTCTATCAGAACTACCTTGACAAAGACCTCAAGGTTTTGCCCGGCGAATGGAACACAAAGGATCAAAAGTGGGTGTCGATTGAGTCCGTTGACGGCGCAACCCAGTGCGTCGGCTGCCATGCTACTAACTTCAACCCAAATACAAAAACCTGGACTGAGCTTGGCGTAGGCTGCGAGCGTTGCCACGGCCCCGGAGCCGAGCATGCCGAAAGCATGGACGCATCCGACATCAATGGCCTCAAAGCGCTGGATTCAAAGCACAAGGACATGGTCTGCGGGCAGTGCCACTCGGTCGGAGATGACCCGACCGGCAAATATGCGTTTCCGACGACATTTTCACCCGGTGAAGACATCGATAAGCATTTTAAGCTCAAGGACGTCGGTGAGCACGCGCGCAACTCGCAGTACAATACATTCATCGCATCCAAGCACTACCAAGGCGGCATGTACTGCACAACATGCCATGACCCACACGGCGACAAGACCAAAGCCAAGCCGCAGCTCAAGCGCGATGTAAACGATCAATGCATGGCCTGCCATGCGTCCACTATCGACAGCTTAAAGTCTCACGCACCGACTGCAGCAGCCGATGCGACATGCGCCACATGTCACATGCCCAGCGGTTCGCACAAGTTTGCAAAGGCAACCAATTAGGGCAGCGCTCGCAGCTTTACTTGTTTGCGAAGAACGACTTTTGCCCCGTTGTCGGATATAAGATGCACGTCGTCTGCACATGCTCGCATCAGCTCGATCCCTCGCGCAAGGGCCCCAGAGCGTTTTGACGCGCACAAACGTTGCGCTGCGCTAAACCCTCTGCCATTGTCCTTGATCGTTATAATGAGCCCACTCGTGTCTTGATGCCAACTAAGTCGGATCAGGTCGGTGGCGGGGTTCGGGCTGCCGTGCCGATATGCGTTGGATATGGCCTCGCCTACTGCGATCAATAGATAGTCGGCATCGTCGGGTGAAATGCGCAGTCCGCTGGCAACGCAGCGTATTTGCTCTCGCGCCGCGTATAGTCCGTTAGAATTGGGTTTTAGCACCACAAAGCCTTCGATCGCCGCATTGAACATGACTCCCACCTGTCAATATTTCTATCCGAGAGCGACCTTTGCCAAACTCCATCGGGCTTTGTAAAGTTTACTCTTCATAATCCAGCACCAAAATTGCCGCGTCGTCTTGCAGACATCCGCCGGCGTAGTCCGTTGCGGCCTGCAACAGAGTTTCAGCTACTTCTTCAGGCGTGGCGCCGCGGATTTCGGATAGATGCTCGATAACCCCATCCTTTCCAAACAGGTCGCTTTCTTTTCTGGCCTCGGTTATTCCGTCGGTAAACATTACTATGTAACTAGCTGGTTCGAGTGTAAAACTCTTTTCAAGGTATTGAAAGCCGTTGATGATGCCCAACATAGGCCCGGTCACTTCGAGTTCTCCGACGCAGCCATTTATATTGCGCACCACCGGCGGCTCATGTCCGGCATTTGCATATACAATAGTGTTATCGCCGGGATCTACGATGGCATAGAAAGCAGACAGCATTTCGTTTTCATCCGCTCCCTCTTTACACAGCGAGTTGTTGGTGAGCATCATCACCCGTGCCGGGCTGGGGTCCATGTAGGCGTAGCTGCGAATGGTGTGCCTGACAGACGCGACTCGAATGGCCGCTGCTAGACCTTTGCCGGCTATATCGCCGATCAAGATGCCGTATTTGCCCCCTCTTAGCGGGAACACATCATAGAAATCGCCACCCACTTTAGCTTCTTCTAAGGCGGGCTGATATTTTGCGGCGACAGACCAGTTGCCCATTGCTGACGGTATCTCAGACGGAATGAGAGCTTGTTGGAGCGTTTCCGCTATGCGGTGTTCGCGTTCAAAAAGTTGCTGTCTTTGCTGCTCAAATTTGGCTCGCTCGGATATATCGCGAAACACGCTGGCTGCCCCAATGACCCTGCCCTTGCTGTCGCGTACCGGAGATGCACTGACGCTGATCGCAATATCTTGTCCGGTTGACGGACAAATTCTGTAGCGAGCATCAGTGATGACCTCGCCTGCAAGAGCACGGCGAGAAGCAGTTTGCTCTACCGGGAACGGGTCGCCCTCTAGCGTGAGCCAATGAGCGCGCTTTGTCAGATTCCCAAACTCCTCGCCCGGATACATGTCTATCATTTTTCTGCCCGCATCATTTATCATTATGATGCGGCCGTTTGAGTCAAGCAAAATGACTCCGTCCGCCATGCTTGCAAAGAAAGACTCCAGTTGTGCTGCCTTCTGTTCCGCTTCTTGACGAGTTCGCGCAAGAGCTTGTTCTTGCTGCCTGCGAGCGGATATGTCTTGAACCGTGCCAAAGCCGCCGACAAGTTCGCCGTCATCGTCAAACTCCGGCACTGCGGTTTCGCAGACCCATTTGATTTTATTGTCTACGACAATGCGGTGCTCAATGTTGCAGTAATCGCCGCGCATAGAGGCCTGCCAATTGTCTTTCACATACTCTCGGTCGTCGGGGTGAACGATAGCGAAAAACATCTCAGCCGTAAGTGGTGTGCCCTTGGGAACCCCAAACATTTTGTACGTCTCGTCAGACCACTGCAACTCGTCGCGTCGAATATTTAGCCTCCAGCTTCCGGTTTGAGTTACGGCCTGGGCTTGGCTTAAATCGTCTTCGCGTTTTTTTAGAGTCCTCGCCAACTCTTCGGCTTTTCGCTTGCTTCTGGTGATGGCTGCAGTTGCAATTGCAACGACGCCTGCGCCGAGAGCATACGCCCACACCGCATGCACATTGCTTTCCGACACAGCCATTTCGCCTCCGGGCGGTAGAAAGAAGTAGAAAAAGATAACAGTGTCAATAATAAATACTGGCACTGCCGGCCCTTCGCCGAGCAGGTAAACGATGGCTATCAGCATCAATGCGTAGATGATTGGAAGGTTTCCCAGTGTAATATGCGTATCGATAGCTTTTAAAATGACGAAAAACGGCAACTGTGCCAATACGGCAATCGCGTACCGCATCCACACAGGTAAGTGCTCAGCATGATCGTTATTTTCATATCTGATCGTCATATCGCCGTTATCACTGTGCAGTCTTGAGGCCAGTCGTCTGCAATTGACATTAGTTTACCCGGCTGCGTGTCCAATGCCACACGGCGATATGACGATTATCTATGCGATTTCTTCCATCAGTTTCTTCTCTGCGTCTTCGTTGCTGAGGTTATATTTTGCTCGCATCACAGAAACTCCGACTATAGGTGGATATTTTTGATCGGCTTTCATTCGCGGCTCAATATATTCGGCAACCTCAAATAACAGTTCATTTGCCTGTTCGTATTGCAGGCCGGTGAGATTGCAAATGTAGCGAGTGGCCCGGTCGATGAGCTTGAGGTTCGATGCTACAACCCAAATCATTGTATTGCCAAGCACGCGACCTAGGCGCACCATTGTGCAGGTAGATAGAGCGTTTAAAAGCATTTTAGCGCCGACGCGGGTAATTCCATCGAGTAAAAAGTCGGTTTTTGGAACCGGCACGAGCGCCGATATTGTATCCGGACTCCAGCCTTCAATAAATTTGCGCAATTCATCCGCACTTGCGCCGCTTCCAAAATAAATCAAACCAGTCTGCGCGCCGGATTTTTTGGCGGCCTCAATTTGTGTGCGGTGAAAGCCTTCGGGCGATATAAGCGAGCTTGTCTCGGGTTCTATAAGTATGCCCACTGCGCTGTCGCCGTTTCCTAAAGATCGATATTTCATGCCGTCTTTGCCGATCTTAAAGCGCATCAATTCATTGCGCGAGATGTTGCGGACAATTTCGTACGTGCGCGCAAAGCTGTTCTCGCTGACAAGTTCTCTCACTTCGTCGTCTGTCCATTCGACGCATGACGGCGCTTTTTTTATAATCCAGTTCCATGCGTCCTCGGTCTTTTCGTAGGGCACATACAAAAATGCCCAACTCTCGGCAGCGGATGTGTCATCGAACTTGCGAAAAGGCGGCGTGCAATATGTGGGGGAGCGCTCGGTGGTGTCGGTGAGCACGTCTACTCCGATTAAATTTGCAAAGTAGTTGTTTTTGTGGTCTGTGCGATAGACATTTTCTTCCATCTCCACCAGCTTCGCCAAGCTATCGCATAGGGGCTTTGAAAGCAGTGTCGAATGCATCTCTATAAGTTTTTTGAGA
>JAEWSK010000015.1 GCA_023398345.1 Armatimonadota bacterium
GACATATTGCAGAGGCCCCAAAGCCCAGAAGCAGCGCAAAATGATGCACCTCTCTGGGTTCGCCAGACTCGCAAACAATGCCCACCCGCGTGCGGGTTCCGTTTCTTATTAGGTGATGATGCAGTCCTGCAACTACAAGCAGCGTGGGTATGGGAGCATGTTCGGCATCCACCCCTCTGTCAGAGACAATTAAAATGCTGGTTCCGTCGGCAATGGCCTTATCGGCTTCGCTAAAGACTCTGTTGAGCGCCGCTTCAATGCATTCGCTGCCACCTGTTGGGTCGTAAAGTGAAGATATGGTTGTAGAGTGCAGTCCGGGCCTGTCGATATTTCGCAGTCGCTCTAGCTCTTCGCAGTTTATTACAGGCCGCCTAAGTACTACCTGACGGCAGCTCTCCGGCTGAGAATCGAGAAGATTTCCCTCTGATCCCAGCATTGTTTCTACGCATGTGATGATCTTTTCCCGAATTGTGTCTATCGGCGGGTTCGTCACCTGTGCAAATAGCTGATGGAAATAATTATATAGAAGCTGCGGCCGTTCAGAAAGCACCGCAAGCGGCGCATCCATGCCCATTGAACCCGTAGGATCTTCGGCGTCTGTTGCCATCGGCTCAAGTATAAGCTTGAGGTCTTCTCTCGTGTAGCCAAACGCCAACTGTCGCGTCAGCAGGTCAACAGACTCGTTTGCAGTAAAGCCCCGCAGTTCCGGCAGTTTGTCAATTGATATAATATTCTTTTTAAGCCAATCTGAGTATGGATATTCCCACGCCAGCTTGCTTTTTATCTCTTTGTCGCTGATGATGCGTCCCGCCGTTGTGTCCACGAGGAACATCTCACCGGGTCGCAGCCGCCCCTTCTTGCGCACAAGCGCCGGATCAATATCCAACACTCCGACTTCGGAGGCCATTATGACTCTGTCGTCGCGGGTGACATAGTAGCGGCATGGCCTCAGTCCGTTTCTGTCCAACACTGCCCCTACCATTGCGCCATCTGAAAATATTATCGCAGCCGGGCCGTCCCATGGATCCATCAGGCAGCTATGGTAGCGGTAGAACGCCCGTAGCTGCGGGTCCATTGTCGCATCGTTTTCCCAAGGCTGGGGGATCATCATCGCCATTGCGTGCGGCAGTGACCTACCGCACAAATGAAGGAACTCAAGGCAATTATCGAACATAGCGGAATCGCTGCCGGACTCGTTTAAAACCGGTAGCAGGCGCTTGAGATCGTCGCCGAACTTATCTGAAGCCAGCAGACTTTCCCGCGCTTTCATCCAGTTTACATTGCCGCGCAAAGTATTAATTTCGCCGTTATGAACAAGGTAGCGATACGGGTGCGCCCTGTCCCAACTGGGGAAAGTGTTTGTCGAGAAGCGTGAGTGTACCAGCGCAATTGCCGATTCCATCAATGGATCCAGCAGCTCTGGATAAAAAAGTGGAACCTGGCCCGGAGTGAGCATTCCTTTGTAAACAACGGTTCTGGAAGACAGGCTGCAGAAATATAGCTTATCGCCCATCTTTGCTTCGGCGATTCTGCGCATAACATATAGCTTTCGCTCAAATGCCATTTGATCGCGACTGAAGCGGTCGCCTCTTGCAATTATCACCTGCTTTACGATAGGCTGCGCTTTTTGAGCTGATCGACCGAGGCTGCCTCCTTCGGTTGGAACTTCGCGCCAACCAAGCACTTCCTGGCCAACGCTTGTTGCTATCTCCTCGAACTGAGCCTGGATTGCCTCATGCTGGTCTCGATTTTGCTGAAAATACACCATGCCTACGGCGTAATTGCCGACGCGAGGAAGTTTAAAGCTCAACACACGCCTCAAGAATTTGTCCGGAACCTGCATAAGTATGCCTGCACCGTCACCTGTGTTGTGCTCTGCTCCACGCGCGCCGCGGTGGTCTAAGTTGGCGAGAACCGCCAACGAGTCTTTAATTATGGCATGCGATGCAGTGCCATTGATATTACATATCATGCCGACGCCGCATGCATCGTGTTCATAAGATTGATTGTAAAGGCCTTTTTTCATCTATGGTACTCCGGGTCTTTTAAGTATAAATAAGTTTTTTAATTAGGCCGGAATCAAAACTACTATAGCATAGTTATGTTTCGTTTCTATTTCATGAATGTTTCCTTGTGACGGCAAGCAAATACTGCACCGACAAGAAACAAAAAAGACATTCCCTGATGTCGGCTGCAATACCAACATCAGGGAACGCCTTTGTCCCGCTCTCCGTCTCTGGAGTTGTTTATGCGGCTATACCAACAAGTTGGCATCTACGCATAATCAGTGGTCTTCTTTGGCCACATTTGGTGCGCCGGTGCTTTTTGTCCGGTTCAATAAGCAAACTCCAAACGCACAATATCTAATAAATCAGCATTATGGGCATAAACTACAAGCTTTTAATCAGTTTTTGGAGCATATCCGCACTCGGCCCATTGCCGTCGGCGTCAGTGATATAAAAAACATCCCTGACACGATGTCCCCATGTCGCGACCTTGGCGCTGCGTATTGAAAACCCCTCCTGCTGGAAGTGTTCAGTCAAGGTATACAGCAATCCCGGCACGTCCGGTGCTCGCACTTCAACCACTGCCTGCGCTTCACCTTCCGACGATATTACCGTCGCCGATATTCCCTTTGGCAGACGAGGCACTGGCTTTCCGAGACGCTCCAGCAAGTTGTCACATGTCGCAGTTCCTTCAATTACTGCAGTCAGCTCCACATCAACTTGATCTTTTTTCGTTTCCGCAAGAGACCTGCCATCACAGTCGACTTCAAGTATGTCCAGACATATGCCGTCCGTGCGCGTAAATACCTGCGCTGAGTGCACGTTGACATCCAGAGCGTACAGTACCCCGGCAATGTCGGAAAGAAGTCCCTGCCGATCGATTGTAGCTGCAGTCAAGTGCGTATGCTGGCGGTT
>JAEWSK010000054.1 GCA_023398345.1 Armatimonadota bacterium
TCGGTATAGCTGCCGCCCTGAGCGATAGCGTCAAACACCGAGTCGCCGTCTTTAAATTCAAATGAACCCGGTCGCATGACTGCGCCAAGCACCCGCACCTGCGGCCGATGCAGCGACATAACCGTAACCTGCACTCTTGCATCGTATACAACTTTCACATCGGCAAGCTTTGTTGCTATCTGCTGCGCAAGCTCATTTTGCGTAAAACCGACTGCCTTTAGATCGCCCAAATAGGGAACATTGATCATGCCGCCTGGAGTAACAGGAATCTGCATGTTGCTGAGCTGAGGCTCGCCCCAGACATCCAATTTCAAAACATCTTCTTCGACAATACGATAATTGGCGTCAGGAGCCAAAATCGGAGAGGAAACGGCACTGTCTGCGGTGCTCTCGTTACTCGCTGGGGCAGCCCAACCGGGCACGTCAACAAGCAATAAGACAACAGCAGCTAAAATCGCCGCAAGTTTACATACGCGTTGATTCACGATTTTCTGTCCTCCTGGCCAGTCTGACACGATAGCCTGTAGTCTCTATTATCGACTCATTTGGTTTCTTCTTTAGGCTGAGACGAACATAGACGGTTCAAATTACGCCTCGGCATCATTACTAAGTTCCCGATGAGCCATATTACCCATAGATGAGCAAGAAGCTAAACAATATAAAAGAAAGAACCCGATATGTGCTTCGACGCACTTTCCAGCACAGTAATAATACCTGATTTTTGCTCACAAGGCCAATTCAAATGTTGGGTCAAATAATTTAGATTTAAAAAATATGCTTAACACTTATCGAAAACTTGCAGCTCGACTGGCTCATCCATTAGTATGGCACACTTTGTGCATGAGTATAATGTGGGTGAAATCAGTAAGACTGTAATATGCAGACACAGCCATAGGCTGTTGTTTAAAGTATATTTACACCTCGAATTGCTGGAGTGTGATTATATGCGTAATATCGTTATATCAGTAATGGTCGTTGTTTTGGGGCTGGCCGTTATGCAGTGCGCGTTTGCTGCTGAACGGGCACCGGCTGGATCGTACCTGATCTATCGAGCAACGACTGTTGGTGAGTTAAGAAGCCAAATTGCAAAAAATCCAATTGTACGGTCACGCTATGTCCGGCATTTTGGAAAGTCGCCGGCAGAGTTGGATAAGTTTTTATCAAGAGAGTTGGTTCTCACTTCGCTAAAAGAGCCACTGCGAGCCAAGTGCTGGTATATAGACAAATCCGGCAGGCAGTTGATAAAAACAAAACTGCTTCCCAGAGGCAGTATGGTATTTACGACAAGTGACGGCAAACCACTGCTTTCGTGGTCATGCGGAAACCCGCTGAGGGCCGATTTGCCGACGAAGTTGGTGAAGTCTTCCGTCCAGACAATATCAAAACAGCAAATTGCAAAAGCAACGCCCGGCGACGACGTGGAAACTAAGGTTTTGGCAAACCCGATAGAAACGATTTCAACCGCTGTAATTGCCGCGGTTCCTGCACCTGTTGTTGTTGCAGCATTGCCTATCGAAGCAGTGCCGGCAATGGCCACAATAGCGGCCCCAGCCGTATCGGTTGCGCCGTTCATATCAGCCGGAGGCAGTAGCCTTGGTTGGCTTGGCATGCTCGGTGGAGTTGCTGCAGGAGTTGCAAACGCAGGCGGGGATAGAACTATAGTGCCCGAACCGTCAAGTATTGTGGCTCTCTCAGGCATGATTTGTCTTTTACCCGGCGCATATCGCCTTGCGCGACGTAAGAAATAGCAATCCACATTTAATTCTAATTCAACAATCAAAGGCCGAGTAGATCTACTCGGCCTTTTCGTTATTATTTCCTCTTCAAGTAGGACGAATGCACCCATACAGCTAATGATCTAAGTGATATGAGCGATAACTTCGACCCTAGAAATAAGCTAAACGAACTCACAAACAGACAGTGGATGATGGAGACAAAGAGCGTCTGGTTCAGCAAGCCTCCTCAAAGAGACAAACTCAAGGCGCAGCATCCGGCAACGTTTGCAGAGTCGGATATTGTTCGGCTTATTGAGTTCTTCACAAAGCCGGGCGAGCGTGTGCTCGATCCGTTTTTAGGAAGCGGGTCAACGCTGGTCGCATGCGCAAGATCGGGAAGAAGCGGCGTGGGCATCGAAGTCATATCGCGGTGGGCAGACATTGCAAAAAAGCGAATTGACGCGGAAAACTCAGAGCTTGAGCAGTGCGTTTTGGTTGGAGACTCTCGCGAAACTATGAGCGGCATTGCGCCGGACTCGATTGATTTTGTAGTAACCAGCCCCCCGTACTGGAGCATATTGCTAAAGGACAAAGATCATAAAGTCAAAGCCGAACGCACATCCAAGGGGTTGCAGACGAGATACAGCGATGAACCTAACGACCTTGGAAACACCAATTCATATGAGGAATTTCTTGCAGAGTTGGGCAAAATATTCGAGCAATGCAAACGCGCACTGCGGCTAAAGCACTACATGTGCGTGATCGTATCTGACTTCCGGCACAAATCGAAGTTCATTGCATATCATTCCGACATCAGCCGTCTAATCGAATCGGTGGGATTTAGCCTGGAAGGGATAACAATACTCGCTCAGGACTCGAAGAACCTCTATCCCTATGGTCTGCCATTCGCATTTATCTCAAACATCCACCATCAATACATACTCGTATTTCGCAAGAACAAGGACTAATACTCTAATAATCTGATTTCGTGCTATTTGGCCCTAACGGTTTGGAGCGAAGCCTCAATACTAAAATTGCAGCCTAGCTCACTACTGTATCGGCAGTTACTTTGCGCTTTATGCGGCCAAGAGCATTGTCGATGGACTTTGTGTTGCATGAGAGGTCGATTGCGATTTCGCGATAGGTCTTGCCTGTGTTGTAACGCTTGAGCACTTCCCACTCAAATGGCGAGAGCAATGTTTTTAGCATATCGCGTAATACACGACCATCCTCGCGGCGAATTAGAACTTGCTCGGGATCCTGGCTCGCGCCCGATATCAGCACCTCGGTGAGATTGAAATCGATGTCGGTCTCTTCACCGCAATAATCCAGCGAGGCGGCAGTGTTGAGTGGCGATTGCTTATAGCGAGTGGCGGTTTTTATGGCCGTAATTACATGGCGTTCGATGCATATCCGCGCAAATGACAAAAAAGATATGTCCTTATCGGGCGAATAGTCCATTATCGACTGCCACAATCCGATCATGCCTATTTGCAGCAGGTCATCTTTCTCGGCGCCAATTAGAAAATATGAGTTGGTCTTGGTGCGTACAAGGCTGCGGTATTTGTAAAGAAGAAATTCGGACGCGCCAATATCGCCAACTTGGGCAAGCCTGACCACCACGTTGTCAGGAAGACGATCATATCTGGAGCCGCCAAAGCACTTTCGAGGTCTCATCATTCCCTCCGGGAGTGTATAAGAAATCGCCTTATTCTTGTATTATATAGCGGAGTCTGTTCTGTGGCAATTAGTATTTATACTTGTTGACTGGATGAAGTGATGAGGATGTGCTCTGTCTCGTGCAATTATGCTCAAAAGATCAAATCACACACAATATAGCCGCCGTCCACGACAAAACGCCTACGGTTGCACAAGATAGTATAAAATCCGGGGGATGTGTTTCCCAGCAGGTAGGCAGGGGTAAAAGCCCCTGCCTGAAGTCTGAGAACAAAAGCCTCATGCCAAAATTGCACGAGTCTTGTTTAAAAGAACCGCTATACCATCGCCTCGCTCATTCTGGCGAGATCCTCAAAGCGCAGGTCTGCGCCGATGATACCGATGCACTCTCCCGCATCATCCAGTAGCGGAGCGGAAACCGTAACGCACAACGCGCCCGTAATGCGCGACTTGTAAAAATCAGTAATGAACACTCCGCTACCTTCGCGAGCGCCATTGAACCAATCTCTATCCGAAAAGTCCTCATGCAGCCCAAACGTGCCGAATCTGTCTCGGTATTCCGGTTGCGTAATGTTATGAGTGACTTTCTTGCCTACCATATCAGTCACATATATGAATTGGATAAAGACATGCGTACGGACAGCTTTTGCCAAGACAGGCTCGATCCGGCAAGTATCCATGCTGCGCACTTCCAAGTCTGACGCCAGCTTCTCAATAATCTTTTCAGAAAGATTGAGCGCGTGGTCGCGGAGCCTGTCGAAGTCGCTCTTGAAGTATTCCGGCAAGTGCATTCGCGCCTGCATCAGCATTTCATCATCTGAAATCGACGTCACTCTTCCTTGGATATACTGCTCTTTAACCCACTCGTAGATGCCAGCCAGACCCGGGTGTCTCTTGTCCAGCGCAGACTCAGGCTTGATGCCTAAGTAGTTGTTCACCCAGTGTGCAATACCTGCGATGCCCGATTTGTCGGTGACGTTGACTCGCGCGGGCCTGTTAAGTATCTTATCAGTATCAAAGATATTATAAATCTCTTCGCTTTTGAGCATGCCGTCGGCATGGATGCCGGCACTGGTAACATTGAAGTTTGTGCCGACGAACGGATAGCAGGACGGAATGTCGACGTTGATTTCCGTTCGGAAGTACTCCGCCATCTCTGTAATGACGCGTGTATCTATGCCGCTTGCATCACCGCGCAATGAAATATAGTCCATAATCGCGCCTTCGAGAGGCGGATTGCCCGTTCGCTCACCGAAACCCAACAGAGAGCAATTTGCCGCAGAACAGCCATACAGCCAGGCTGTTGTTGCATTGGCCAATACCTTATGAAAATCGTTGTGGCCATGCCATTCCAGCCACTCGTTGGGCACGCCGCACTCATGAACCATTGTATGTATCATCTTTGGAATGCTGCGTGGAAGCATTGCCTCGGCGTAAGGCAGACCGTAGCCCATTGTATCGCAGAGTCGAATCTTAATGACCTTGCCGGAGTCGGCAGCAATACTCATCAATTTCTGGACAAACGGGATTATAAACCCATCAAAATCGGCACGGGTGATGTCTTCTAAATGGCACCGGACGGCCTCCATGCCGGAATCAAGCGCGGTGCTTACCAAGTCTACGTAGTGATCAAAAATCTGCGAGCGCGTCTTTTTAAACTTTAAGAAGATGTGGTAATCGGAAGCCGAAGTAAGAATGCCGGTCTCGCGCAGTCCCATTTCCTTGACGAGACGAAAATCGTCCTTGTTGGCTCGAATCCAGCCGGTTATCTCAGGATAGGCATGGCCGAGTTCACGGCACTTTTCTATAGCTTCTTTATCCTTATCGCTATATAAAAAGAACTCTGTCGCGCGGATAACACCATGCGGGCCGCCAAGTCTGCTGAGCATATCATAGAGCTTTACAATGTGCTCGACTTTATATGGGGCGCGAGCTTGCTGGCCGTCGCGAAATGTCGTATCAGTAATGAAAAACTCCCGCGCGGGCTCCATCGGCACGCTTCTGCCGTCGAAAAATACGCGCGGCACTTCAAGATAGGGAAACATCTCGCGCAATAAATTGGGTTCGGCAATATCTTGGATTTTTCGCTTTACAATCGGCTGCAACAGCCCCCAATTCGGGTCTCTAGTTACCATACGCCTTGATGCTCCTTCCCCTATACATAAAACTCATCTTATGTATTAGTATATCAGAAAACCTACTTATTGTTCATTTGTATGAGTTCAGTTGATTGAGTTAGTTCTGCGGGATGTTGATAATGGTTAGTGGGATTTGCTTGACCATTTCAGAGGTATAAAGCAAAAATCAGCTCATTTGAAAGTTGGAAAGGCTGATTTTACACTCAAAAAACTTGGTGCCGGAGATCGGAGTCGAACCGATATGAGGTTGCCCTCGGTGGTTTTTGAGACCACTGCGTCTGCCATTCCGCCACTCCGGCATTTGCGTTCGCAATTATAGCGCGTAGAGGCAGGAACTGTCAACGTATCGCACGAAGTAGGTTGTCAGATTCTGGGGCTTCGCCCAATGCCCACATGAGACTCTGTCTCTGTAATCTACAAGGATACTGCGTCCCCAAACAGGGTTATGGGACAGCGGCCCATAATTCAGAGCAATTTAAGTTCAAGGAGCTACGATAATGAGCGATGATATGTCCCAAACTCCGGGCGGCGGCCCCGGGCAAAATCCACCGCCTCCTCCGCCCGGCGGATATTACCAACCGCCGTTTTCGCCCACGCCGCCTCCCGCGCGCAAAAGTCACGTATGGATCATACCGGTGTCGATTGGGTGCTTGACGCTGCTAATTCTTACGATGATCGGTATCGGATTGGTTTTTCGCGGACTTTCGGGTTTTGGCGAAGAGCAAAGTCGCGGCAAACACATCGCACTAATTCGAGTTGACGGTACAATCACCGCCGGTAGAAGCCAAGGCGGCATATTCAGCGGGACTCACTGCGGTTCGGAAGATCTCATAGGGCAGCTTGAGAGGGCGCGTAAAAATGATAACGTATGCGCAATCGTGCTGCGCATAAACAGTCCCGGCGGCAGCCCTGCGGGCTCTGAAGAGGTCTACAACGAAATAATGCGAATCCGCCGTGACGCCAAGCACAGCAAAAAAGTCTATGCGTCAATGGCTGATGTCGCCGCTTCCGGCGCATATTATATCGCGTCTGCAACCGACCGCATATATGCCGATTCCAGCACACTCACCGGCAGCATTGGAGTAATTTGGGACATTGCCGATATGAGCGGGCTATATAAAAAGATAGGCTTCAACCAGCAAGTGATAAAATCCGGCAAGTTTAAGGACATCGGGTCGCCAAACCGCCCATTAACACCTGAAGAACGCGCCCTGCTGCAATCAATCGTCATGGAAACATACGCTCAGTTTGTAAACGCCGTCGCCGAGGGACGTCATCTGCCGGTTGCCGACGTCAAAAAGATCGCAGACGGCCGCATTCTCACCGGCACGCAGGCAATAAAGGTGAAGTTGGTAGACAGAATTGGCGGAATGCGGGATACTATCAAAGCCGCGGCAGTTGCAGGCGGAATAAAAGGTGAGCCGAAAGTAGTCGACTACAAGCGGCGCACGTCGATATACGACATATTTGAAACTGAAAGTGAGCAATTTTCTTCCGAAGCAAAGCGCGCCATCGGCAGACAGCTTATCGACCAATTGATGAATAACTCAAACAATTCGACTGGACTCAGATGATCGACAAAAAACGACTAATAGCCATTGATGGAAACAGCCTGCTTTATCGCGCATTTTTCGCGATGAAGTATCTCTCTGCGTCCGACGGCACGCCTACAAACGCGATTTACGGCCTGACGACAATGCTTCTGAAAGTTCTTGATGAGAAGCCGGACTATGTTGTTGTAGCGTTCGACACGCCGAAGCCGACGTTTCGCCATGTGCAATACGACCAATACAAGGCTCATCGCAAGGCCCCACCGGACGCACTTATTGCCCAGGCACCTATCGCCCGCGAACTTATACGGGCATTCAACATACC
>JAEWSK010000081.1 GCA_023398345.1 Armatimonadota bacterium
CATTGTTGCCGAGATCGGCAAACACCGTTCCAGTAACCAGCCCCACATAGCCTGTGCCGATAACGCAGAGATTCATCCATTAAGCTCCTGTTCGCGGTTCGAGGCGCGCAGTTCGATTGTCGAACTCACCAATAAAACCAACGCGTAATCTAATTGTCGGGGTATTCACGCCAAAATTCTAGCACGTACTTTGATGCGGCGCAAACTTAATTGTTGTTTGAGGTGTTTATGACTCGCGTGCGATGACGAATCCAGCAAGCGCAACCAGTGCGTCTTTATACCGTGAATGCGGCAGTTCGGAAAGCTGCTTTATTGCCTCTTCGGAACAATCCAAAGCAGCCAGTCGAGCATCATCCACGGCTCCGCTCGCAATCACTTTCGCGGCAACTGCTTCTGCTTCGGAATGCGTCAACATTCCTTTTGAAAGCATATCCCGCAGTTCCTCAGACCCGTCCACTATCTTTAAGGCCAAAAGCACTGGAAGTGTAAACTTGCCGTTTTGCAGATCCGTGCCGGTTTGCTTGCCCGTCAAAACACGGTCGCCGGAGATGTCGAGTATATCGTCGGTTATCTGAAATGCCAGTCCAAGCTGCACGCCATACTCGCACAATCGCTCCCTAATTCGCAAATCGGCACCCGCGACTATCGCACCGCATTCGCAGCAAGACGCCATGAAATTTGCCGTTTTGTCTCTGATTATACGCCAGTAGTTGAGTTCCCAAGACGCAAGATCGCCTTCGGTGGAAGCCTGCAGTATCTCGCTTTCGGTCATGCGAACGGCAGTTGTGGACAGTGAGCGAATGATCTCCGTGCTGCCGTATGTGGACAGAAGCTGGAATGCTTTTGCAAGAAGGTAATCCCCTCCAAGCACGCTGATCTTGTTGCCGCAGCTTTCCTTGGCGGTAGGTATGCCACGCCTCTCGCATGTCTCATCGACTACGTCGTCATGCACAAGCGACGCCATATGAACAAGCTCTGAGGCGGCTGCTAGATAACCCAAGCGTTCGGGGTCGCATTCGCCACTTGCCAATGCGCTCAAAATCATAAGCGCGGGGCGTATGCGCTTGCCGCCGGCTGTCAGCAAATGCATGGATATATCAAAAGCGGGAGATACGTCCGAACAAATTGTCGACTCAAGCGCCCGCTCAACAAAATCGAGTTCAGCCGAAATGGGACTCGCCCAATCAGGTTGAACCCGCTCGCCAATTCTATTTACAAATGAAATACTCATATTTTGGTGCCCAAATGCACGCACACCGCACCGAACATCAGATCATGCGCAACCACATCGCGCAGGCCATGCATTTCAAATTTAAGCGCAAGTTCCTCGCGCGTCAAAAACTTTTTTGCAGAAGACGGCAGATATTTATACGCCCATTTTTTTGCGCCCATAAGCGTCGCCGCGTAAGGCGTCAGTATGTGAAAATAAAATTTCCAAGGCAAATGCAGCAGCTTCGATCGCACTTCACTGGTCTCCAGGCACACCAGCCTGCCGCCAACCTTGAGCACCCGCGTCATCTCCGCAATCCCCGCATCGATGTCCGCAAGATTTCTTACCCCGAATCCGACGGTTACGCAATCAAATGACGCATCATCAAACGGCAGTTTGCAGGTGTTGGCCAATAAAAACTCCACACACCTCACTGCGTGCCGCTCGGCTTTCGCTCGCGCAATATCGAGCATCGGCTCAGAAAAATCCGTGCCCACTACGCGACCATTTTCACCGACTGCAGATGCGAGTTGAAACGCAAAATCACCAGTGCCGCAGCAGACATCCAACGCGCAATCGCCTGGATTCAATGCGGCATTTGCAACAGCAAACTTCCGCCAAGCCCGGTGACGGGTCAAGCTCAAAATGCCATTCATTATATCGTATTTGCCCGCGACAGCAGAAAAAAGGCCCTTTACATAGGCCTCTTTCTCATCTCGCACCGGAGTATCACCCATAAGCTTTGACCAATGGCATTATAGACCGTAACGAGTCAGACCGTCAAATAGCATTTGAGAGTATAATTATATGAGATCTTGTCGAATCGGGGCATAAAGTGGTATTATAATTAAGCGATACAGGCGGGCCCATAGCTCAACGGCAGAGCAAGCGGCTCATAACCGCTGGGTTCTTGGTTCGAATCCGAGTGGGCCCACCATTTTTAAAAAACACGCCACCTATGGTCGGCGTGTTTTTTTGTATTTCACACTGTGCTCGCTATGCGAAACCCCATGAATTCATTCGTCGCGGGCAGCCACACGGCATGGACTTTCTCGACATGCGCCATTCTTGGCCCATTTTCCAGCGCGGCAAGAAGCGCTTCTAGCGCGCCTCGCTCGCCTTCGGCAATGACTTCTATATCGCCATTGCGCAAATTTCGGCAAATGCCCTTTAGTTGCAGTTCGAAAGCGCGCTCTTGAATAAAATATCTAAAACCCACGCCCTGGACACGCCCTTGCATTACGACCCTAATGCGACAATCACTTTTATTTGCTTCCAATCGCGCCTCTTATTGCTTTTACATCAGAAAGCGCCTTGGGCAAATCGGCAAGACTAAGCATGCTGGCTGCATCGCAAAGCGCCGACGGCGGGTCAGG
>JAEWSK010000115.1 GCA_023398345.1 Armatimonadota bacterium
TTTATAAGCTCTTTGCCGCCCTCTTCAAGCGTGACGGTAATTGATGAAGCACCAGCGTCGATGGAGTTCTCGACGAGCTCTTTTACAACCGAGGCCGGGCGTTCGACAACCTCGCCAGCAGCGATTCGATTCGCCGTGTGCTCGTCAAGGAGAGCTATTCGGATGGCTGTCACATGTGACTCTATCATTTATATCACTATATCACGGCTCTTTAGACGCTTTTCGTCTTTTTCTGAAGCTCGTAAAGTTTGTTGAGAGCTTCAATCGGCGACATTACGGATGTGTCCAGCTTCTCAAGTTCTTCGATAACCGGATGCTTCTCGGTCTCAAACAAGGTCATCTGAAGCATCTCTGTTTTTGTCTTGATTTTTGCGGCTTTGTTGACCGCCTTGCTGCCAGTGCCGTTGGATTCAAGTTCTTTTAGAATCTCGCTTGCACGGTCAATCACATCATTTGGGAGACCTGCAAGTCGCGCTACTTCGACGCCATAACTGCGATCCGTTCCACCGGGCATAATTTTACGCAGCCAGACGATGCGGTCCTTTTCTTCTCGAACGGCTATGCGATAATTCTTTACGCCCTTAAGCTTGTCTTCGAGATCATTGAGATGATGATAGTGCGTCGCAAAAAGTGTCTTTGCGCCAAGGCGGTTTATCTCCTCGGCGACCGCCCATGCAATCGACAGGCCATCATAGGTCGATGTTCCTCGCCCTATCTCATCAAGGACGATTAAACTCGAGCGCGTCGCGTTATTAAGTATGCTCGCAGTTTCGTTCATTTCGACCATAAATGTGGACTGCCCACTGGCAAGCTCGTCATGTGCGCCAACGCGTGTAAATATTCGATCAACAACTCCGATAATTGCCTCGTCGGCAGGCACAAAGCTTCCCATTTGTGCAAGCAGTACGATCAACGCCACCTGGCGAAGATATGTCGACTTGCCGGCCATGTTCGGCCCGGTGATTATGAGCAGTTGGTCGCTATCACAGTCAATAAGCGCGTCGTTTGGCACGAAATGTTCAGCGATAAAGTGCTCAACAACTGGATGTCGGCCGTTTTTAATACGAATCTCATCGCCATCACTGACAATTGGTTTTACAAATCCTTTTGCAGATGCGATCTCGGCTAAAGCAGCAAGCACATCAAGTTCTGCTACGGCACGCGCGACTTTTCCAACTCTAACGGCTTCGTCTGCAACTTTGCTGCGCACTTCACAAAATAGCTGATATTCGAGTTCGGCTGCTTTTTCGTTTGCGCCCAACACTTTTGATTCCATCTCTTTTAGAGGTGGCGTGATAAAACGCTCAGAATTGGCTGTTGTCTGCTTGCGAATATAATCATCAGGAACGAGGTGCAAATATGACTTAGTGACGTCGAGATAGTAGCCAAATACGGAGTTATAGCCGACTTTGAGATTTTTTATCCCAGTGCGCTCGCGCTCCTCGGCTTCAAGATTGGCAATCCACGATTTGCCGTCAGTTGATGCGCTTCTTAGAATATCGAGATCAGAGTTATACTCCGGTGCGATAATTCCGCCCTCGCGCAGCAATATAGGCGGGTCCTGCACTATTGCACGTTCAACAAGCTCAACTACAGGATCAAGAAATTCGATAGCAGCCAGCATTGTCTTTAGGCGCTCGGATTTGACTGACGCAATGGTTTGGCAAAGCAACGGCAGTCGCTTTAGCGACTGTGCCAACCCGACTAAGTCGCGCGCA
Source organism: Armatimonadota bacterium (assembly GCA_023398345.1). GTDB lineage: Bacteria > Armatimonadota > UBA5829 > UBA5829 > UBA5829 > DTKD01. The sequence goes on from JAEWSK010000115.1 coordinate 1,719, forward strand.
TTTGCCGACTCACTAACTATGCGTGACATCACACGTCCGAGGTCTTGGATGCCTCCAAGAATTTCGCGAACTTCGCCGCGCATCAACACATCGTTGAACATTTCTTCGACGGCGTCGAGACGACGATTTATCTTCTTTACGTCAAGCAGCGGCTGATCCAGCCATTTACGAAGCAGACGCCCACCCATAGCCGTTCGCGTCTTATCGATGATCGAAAGCAAGCTTGCACCACGAGTGTCGGCTGACATTGAGTGCGTAAGTTCGAGATTGCGCCGCGCCGCCGCATCGAGAACCATAAAACCGCTGGTCGAATATGTTGAAAGGCTCGTCACGGACTGCAGCGCGCCTGCATTGGTCTGCTTCAAATAATCCAGAATCATCGCCGCGGATTCGATTCCGGATGACAATTCCTCGGCTCCAAAACCGCGCAGCGAGTCTGTATGGAAGTGTTCTTTAAGCGCCTCGCGCGGGGCCTTGCGGTATATCGAATTGTCCTCGTAACGAGTGATCGTCGCACCTGTTGTGCGGCGAATCGGGACGGTCAAATCCACGTCGATTTCTTTAAGCAGCACTTCCGCAGGCGAGAGCCGACCGAGTTCTTCTAATAATTTTGTGGACGCATCTCTTCCGGCAATCTCAGTGACGGCAAACTCACCTGTGGATATATCTACTACGGCAATGCCGTAAGAATCAAGCTCGCTTGAAATTGCTGCAAGATAGTTATTTGCCTTGGCATTAAGCATGCCGTCTTCAAGGATAGTGCCAGGAGTGACTACACGTGTGACGCCGCGTTTGACTATTTTCTTTGTCTTGCGCGGGTCTTCGAGTTGGTCGCAAATTGCAACACGATAGCCTTTTGAAATAAGTCGGGCGACATAGCGGTCGACTGCATGATAGGGCACGCCACACATCGGAACGTCGGTCGCATAGCCCTGGGAACGAGATGTCAGCACAATTTCCAGTTCGCGCGAAGCCGTGACGGCATCGTCACCGAACATCTCATAAAAGTCGCCCAGGCGAAACATTAGAATCACGTCAGGATATTGATCTTTTATCGCCTGATACTGTGCTACCATTGGGGTGACTTTTTTAGCGTCCATTGCTCATCTC
>JAEWSK010000073.1 GCA_023398345.1 Armatimonadota bacterium
GTATCAGATTTACGAAAACTATTCTGGGGCTTTGCCACAATCCCCATAAGGGGCGCTGCCCATTAACCCCGCTGGGGACTCAGTCCCCAGACCCCGTATGCGTAAATCAAATCCCCCAGTTGGGGGATTTGATTTACGAGTCTGAAGGTCAAGGAAACTAAGTTTCCTTGCAGAGTCCAGAGACAGAGTCTCTGGTGGAAATTGGGGCAAAGCCCCAGAATAGTTTTCGTAAATCTGACACGCATTATCTTTAATCATCTACAGGCCAGATATACGGCAAATCGTCCGGCACATCGGGAAATATTTTGCGATAGTAAGCGGGGTCTTTTCGCAAAAGATTTGATTGGTGTGAGCGATGAAACTCATTATTGCCCATCCACGGCGGCATTTTGGGGTGGGGTGCATGCGTCATCTTTTGCATGTTATTTACAAATCCACGACTGACCCACTCATCAATACACGCGTTAAGGTAAGCCTTGAGCGCGTCATCGTAGCCGCGCCACATTTTAACTGCCGGGTGATGAACCCAACCGTTGGGCTTGACCAAACAGCGAATGATTGTGAGCGCCTCTGCCCGCTGCTTACCTAACCGCCGGGAATCTAGCGCGGTGACTGATTTTTTAAAGTCTGGATATGGCAAGAACGTCTGCATAAGAGTTACCTGTTCTCGTTACTTTATATTCCCACTAAGACGATATGAGCAAAAAATTGTTTGCCAATGCACTACAAAGATCTTACAAGAACTTGACCTGGCAACTAAAGCCTGTGATACAATGAATAGGCAGGAGATGAATGATCGAGATGCATGCCTGCCCAGGTTAGGCAGCGAATCACGAATGGTATTATTTCTTGTAGTCACGATCATAGTAGTCGCTCTAATATTTGACTTCCTCAATGGCTTTCATGATGCCGCCAATTCCATCGCAACTGTTGTCGCAACCAAAGTGCTGTCGCCATTTCAGGCTGTGTGTTGGGCAGCGTTCTTCAATTTTGTCGCACCGGTGTTTTTTGGCGTACATGTGGCGGATACGGTCGCAAAGACCGTCAACATGGAAGTTGTCGGCGACCAGATGCTTTATGTTGTGCTCGCCGGACTTGTAGGTGCGATTGTATGGAACATCATTACTTGGTATCTCGCTTTGCCAACGAGTTCGTCGCATGCGCTTATCGGCGGTTTAGCTGGTGCGGGCCTAGTTGCGGCGTATATCAAGAACGGCACCTTTGCCCACGCACTTAGGTGGGACAAGATCGACATGATCGTTCTTTTTATCGTTTTGTCCCCGCTAATCGGAATGGTGTTGGGCTTCATAAATATGCTGATGGTGATGTGGCTGTTCCGCAAGGCTCCACCGCGCAAAATCGACAGTTGGTTCAGGCGCTTGCAGCTATTTTCTGCTGCGGCTTATAGCTGGGGCCATGGTACAAACGATGCTCAGAAAACGATGGGCGTGATCGGTTTAGTTTTATTGACTGCCGGCCACATTCAGAAGTTGCCAACAGGAGATTTCCCCGTGCCGCTGTGGGTCAAGTTGATCTGTGCTGCCGCGATAGCGTTGGGCACAATGTCCGGCGGGTGGCGAATAGTCAAGACTATGGGTCTTAGCATCACTAAACTAAAGCCGGTCGGCGGCTTTTGTGCTGAGACAGCCGGAGCTGTAACAATTATCGGTGCATCAATGGCCGGCATTCCTGTCAGCACGACGCATACCATCACTGGCGCGATAGTCGGTGTTGGTTCGATCCAGCGTCTGTCGGCAGTAAAATGGGGCGTTGCCGGACGAATAGTATGGGCATGGGTACTCACAATGCCAATGGCGGCATTGATTGCCGCGGGAACGTATTTGCTCGTCAATTTTACAAAGTAGAATGGAAACGGAGGCCGTAAAAGTGGGCCTGAGACTTATCCCAAGAGAAGAAAAGTTTTTTGATATGTTTGTTCAGCAGGCGGAAAATGTGCTTGAAGGCGCGAGCCAGCTCAAAGCTCTGCTGGAAAACTACACGAATTTTGAGCAGCAGCGCTTGTTGATTGAAAAGACGGAGAGCAATGGAGACGAGATAGCGCATCGCATTATCGAAAAGCTCAATACCACATTTATTACTCCGATGGATCGCGAGGACATACACGCGCTCACATCAGCATTAGATGACATCCTAGATCTCATCAACGCTACCGCACAGCGTCTGCATCTTTATCATGTTCATGAGATTACTCCAGAGGCATGCAAGCTCGCAAATATTATCTTTAGGGCATCCGAGGAGACTTTAGCGCTCATTCGTGATCTGGATAAGATGAACAAACCTAAGCAGATGAAAGAACGATGGATTGAGGTCAACAGGCTTGAAAACGAAGGCGATGCAGTCAGCCGCACGGCGATAGCAGCCCTGTTTGAAAACGAGACCAATCCCATTGAAGTAATTAAGTGGAAAGAGCTCTACGAGCACCTTGAAACGGCTATAGACAAGTGCGAGGACGCAGTTAACATTGTCGAGGCGGTTTGCCTCAAAAATGCCTGAGAGTTGTATAGTCATAGCTACGGAATTTACTCTGAGGGTGTTACCCTCAGACTGCCCATAAGGGGCGCTGCCCCTTAACCTTTACGGTGCGTCATAATGCGTATCGCTGCTAGTCTTGTCCGTGACCCGACAAGCCATTACGCACACACAACTTGCAAAAAAAAACTCAACATCAATAGCCTCCTTTGGTACAGCTGAGAACCAAAAGTGGGGCGTAAAGATTTACACTGCCACTCGAATTGTATTAAAGGCTTGAGCTGTGATATCCTGGCTTAAAGACCAAATTGTTGCTATACTCCTTGATACATGTAACCTGCTGCGAAAGCGAATATTACTCATTCATAGCAGGTCTCAACGCAGTTACTTTGACGGTAATGTCAAAACCTTGTTGGAGAAGCAGCTTTTAATAGAGTATTATGTATTGTGGCAGTGACTGTCATGGATTTATACAGGGGGTCTGTTATGTTGGTGTTAAGTGCAGGTGTATTGGAGTGTAAAATAAATAATGATATCATGCTGTTTATCAAAGCAGTGTGTCTGACTGCTTTGTTGTTGGTTGCAACACTGGCAATACCGGTTTGCGCAGACAACAGGGAAGGACAAGTGATGATAGACAATGCCAGATTTACCGTAATATCGCCTGAATGTATAAGGCTGGAATATTCGCCGACAGGCAAATTCATAGACTCTCCCTCGTATTTTGCGGTAAACCGCAGTGCACGCTACTTGAATGCGAAAATAACAAAAAGCGAAAGCACTGTGCAGATAGACACTGGTGTGATCAAGCTCAGCTACAAGAGTAACGGAAAAGCGTTCGATGCTGACAACCTGAAAGCAGAGATCGCAGGCAGTACCATCTGGTTTCCGAAAAAAAACAGCTCCAACCTCGGAGGAGCAATGGAGGCGCTGGATAGAGTCAACGGGTCTGTGAAGCTGGACGACGGTATATTGACTCGTGAAGGATGGTATCTGCTGGACGATTCCAGAAGCCCGCTTTTGACCGGAGACTGGGTAAAATCGAGGCCTAAGGACGGAAACATTGACTGGTATTTGTTTGGGTATGGTAAGGACTACAAAGCTGCGCTGAGGTCATTGACAGCAATAGGAGGCAACATACCTCTACCCCGCAAATATACACTCGGCGTCTGGTACTCCCGCTACTGGCCGTACACATCCGAGGACTACCGAAATATAGCCAGAGAGTATACTGCCCACGATTTTCCTCTGGATATAATGGTAATGGATATGGACTGGCACAATGACGGGTGGACTGGCTGGTCTATAAACCGCAAACTGCTGCCGGATGCGGAGGATCTGTTGAAATGGTTCCATGACAACGGACTGGCCGTTACAC
>JAEWSK010000097.1 GCA_023398345.1 Armatimonadota bacterium
CATCTAATGTGAAGATGCGGCCGGAGGTAAGCCAGGTGGGTAGGAGAGATAAATTGACTGATGCACGTATAGAAAGCGACGGCGAAGCCGCCGAGTCGGCGCAGAAAATTATATTTGAAGCCGTGTCAGGATCGCTAGTCAGTGCGTGCGCGAAAGCCAATGCGTCTCCAACCAACAACGAGGGGGATGAGATCGAAGAGATATACAGAGCCGGTGCAACCTGATACCTACCCCCGAGAAAAGGGCTCGCCCTGTCTGGCCTGGATGCCCCGGGATTGAACCCCCATTCCCGGGGCTTTTTGACATACGATGCCTGTCAATACCCCAGCATGCGCGATGAGTTTTCTTGCTAATCATTGGCGTGATATAATTAGCTGACTGCAATTAAGTATTATTGAACTTGACACAGGAGCGCAGGTGATTTTGTCTGGCAAACTCGATCTGGACGATGACAACGGCTGTTTTGCATGCGGAAAATCGAACCCCATAGGGCTAAAGCTGGAATTCGACAAAGAAGGCGACGAATACGTCACCTACTTTACTCCATGTAAACAGCACCAGGGCTGGCAGGGAATTGCGCATGGCGGAATAGTGTGTACTGTGCTAGACGAGGTAATGGCGCGCTACGTCTATGCGCTCGGCCACCGCGCAGTAACTGCCGAGATGATTGTGAGACTTAAACGTCCGGCGCGAGTCGGACAAAAGCTGCGCTTTGCCGGTCGGATCGATGAGCAAAAGTCCCGTTTAATAACATGCAGTGCGCGAGCAACAGATGAGGCCGGCGCGCTTATAGCCGAAGCGTCCGGCAAAATGCTGAAAGTGTGAGCGACATGGCAGAAGATATACATGGGCAGGGCGAGAATCTTATAGTAGTATTTCGAGCGCCGGACGAGTTCACCGCCAATATTATTAAAGGTCTGCTCGTCGGCGAAGACATACCCGTTGTGCTCGAGTCGCGCCAGGCGGCGATGTATGATGGCGCGCTCACTATGGGCGAAGGCTACTGGGGCGATATTGTAGTGCCCGAGCAATACGTCGCCCGAAGCAGAGAAATCATTCAAGCATATCAAGAAAAACAATAAGTCCGGGCAAACATGCCCTTTTCGACCTCAACACATAGACCGGAGGATATAATGTGCAGCAATAAAAGCGGGGAAACCTGCAGGCTTGCAGATATTACGCCCGAATCGGTGCGCAATACGATAGTACGCAAGGAAAAACTCTCACCCGTATTAACCCTTTTTGAAATTAAAGCGCCGCTTATCGCCGCGTCGGCAAAAGCAGGCCAGTTTGTAATTGTTTGGACAGGGGAGCATGGTGAGCGACTTCCTTTGACCATATCCGACTTTGATGTAGAAAATGGAACTATCACGCTGATCTTTCAGGAAGTCGGCAGGGGCACAATTGAGCTTGGCCGTTTTGAGAAAGGCGAAGATATTCCCAGCCTTGCAGGGCCGCTTGGCAAACCTACAGAGATAGAGAAATACGGCACGGCGGTCGTAATAGGCGGCGGGGTAGGCACGGCTATCGCCCGTCCGGTCGCACGCGCTCTAAAGCAGGCCGGAAACGAACTTATCACTATAGTCGGCGCGCGGGAGCAATCACTTATCATCCTCGAAAAGGAGATGAGGGAATTTTCCGATGATTTTATCGTGACTACCGATGATGGTTCATACGGCCGCAAGGGACTTGTCACTGAACCGCTCAAGGAGATGCTCGACTCGCGCAAAATAGACATCGTAGTCGCCATAGGCCCGATGCCGATGATGCGCGCGGTTGCAAAGACCACTGAGCCTTACGGCGTTAAGACCATCGTCAGCCTCGATCCGATAATGATCGACGGAACAGGCATGTGCGGAGGCTGCAGGGTGACAGTCGGCGGCAAGACGATGTTTACATGCGTGGACGGCCCAGATTTCGACGCTCACCAGGTCGATTGGGACGAACTAAGAGCTCGCAAGGCTTTCTATTTCGAAAACGAATCCAAAGACAGAGAGGCGGCATTGGCCTCGGGAGGCGCTCAGTAATGGCAAGAGGCGGAAAACGCAACCCGATGCCGCAGCAAGATGCGGCCCAGAGGGTCAAAAACTTCTGTGAGGTGGCCTTGGGTTATGACGAGGCAACAGCGATCGATGAAGCCGAGCGCTGCCTCAATTGCAAGACAAAGCCATGCGTTGCAGGCTGTCCTGTAAATATAAATATTCCAGCGTTTATTGAACTTGTAAAAAGTAAAGATTTTATAGGCGCTGCGAATGAAATAAAGAAAACCAACTCGCTTCCCGCGATATGCGGTCGAGTATGCCCACAGGAAGAGCAGTGCGAAAAACTCTGCGTATTAGGTAAAAAAGGCGAGTCGGTGGCAGTTGGCAGATTGGAGCGATTTGTCGCCGACTTTCAGGCAGCTCATGCTACTGGCTCCGAGGCAGTCGAGCCAGAAAACGCCGAATTGGCAAAGTATAAAGTCGCCGTTGTCGGAAGCGGCCCAGCGGGACTTACTGTTGCGGGCGATCTTGCAAAGAAGGGCTACTCGGTCACAATTTTCGAGGCGCTGCATAAGACCGGCGGGGTGCTTCGATATGGTATCCCCGAATTCAGGCTACCGCGCGATATTCTCGACCGCGAGGTAAATTACGTTCAGTCGCTGGGCGTAAAGATCATAACCAATATGATCGTAGGGCGGACATTTAAAGTCGAAGATTTGCTCTCGGAAGGCTTTGACGCAGTGTTTGTGGGAACCGGCGCAGGCGCGCCCAAACTGCTGGGCATCCCCGGTGAGAACTTAAGCGGAGTTTATTCCGGCAATGAGTGGCTGACCCGCATCAATCTTATGAGGGCGCATCGCGCGGACTATGCGACGCCAATTAAAATTCCAAAAAATGCCTGCGTAATTGGCGCGGGCAATACGGCAATGGACTGCACCCGCACCGCTCTGCGCATTGGCTCAGAGAAAGTCACCATTGTCTACCGCCGCGGACGGACTGAGATGCCGGCGCGCGCCGAAGAAATTGAGAACGCCGAGCATGAGGGTGTCGTCTTTGAGCTGTTGACCAACCCAAAACGATTCATCGGCGACGAAAAGGGCGCGGTCAAGGCAATTGAGTGCCTGAAAATGGAACTCGGCGAGCCGGATTCATCGGGCAGGCGTCGTCCGGTTCCTGTTGAAGGTTCCGAGTTCACAATCGAAGCCGACACGGTCATTGTCGCGCTCGGCCAGAACCCCAATCCGCTCATCCGCACAACAACCGAGGGGCTTAAAACCGAAAGTTGGGGTGGGATTATTATTGACCCAGAGACTGGAATGACGTCGATTTCCGGCTTATTTGCCGGCGGTGACGCAGTGACTGGAGAGGCGACCGTCATATCTGCAATGGGCGCGGGCAAAGTCGCGGCCGCGGGTATCGACAAGTTCATAAAGGCAAAATACGGAATCGAGTCTTAGGCATCTCTTAGGCTTTGACGGAGTATTTTTTTAAGGCGCGGGGAGCTTGCTCTCCGCGCCTTATTGCATTTTTTTGAAGATATAAAAATTGCTGAATTACTGCGAGAAGCCGAGAACATAGCCAAGGCCTTCTAAAGGAGTTGCGCCGCCCCAGCCGGGCATTCCGATATTGCTTGCATTGACAAATTGGCAGTCGACACCTGCATATACACTGCCTTGCTCTACTTTAAACAGCACGCTGTTAAAGCCCATGTTGAGGATAATATATGGTACGGCATCTTCGCCCTGAGTTTCCGACCGGCCGGCAGTGGGTGGGCTTACGCTCTGATCGTTAACGAGATTGCGCCAGAATTCGATTCCATTTACCATTACTTTTACGGAGTCGTCGCTGCCGACTCTCATTGCGACGATTTGGTCGATCGGCGAATACACCCATATGTGCGCGTAAAACGTGCAGTCGGTGTTGTTTGTCGTGAATACTGATACGAAATCCGCATTATCACCTACACACTGACTGCGCTGCCAAGTATAACTGCCCACCGAACCGCCCAGGCTCGGCATCAGATTAGTCATTGCATTTTCGTTAAGCAGGCCGCCGGTTGCATCGGCAATGAAGTCATGATCCAGTCGATAGGTCTCGGATGTAATTGGATCTTCTGCAACGGTAACTGAGTTTTCGTCGGCAAACGGCCCCAGCACCAAAAAGTCTCGCGCATATTTATACGCTCCTGCAAATGGCAGCGGATGGTAATCCGCGTCGCCGTAGGCCCAATCCACCTGCTCGTTTCTCATCAGCAAAATCGGCCCGGATGCGTCTTTTGACACGACCCCGCGCACTCGCACAACTTTACCAATATCCGGTTTTGACAGCGAGCCGCACATAACTTTTATCGGGGCAGGGGAGCCGTCGGTGATCGTAAAGTAGTCATCGCCTGCGTTGATGACTTTGCCCCATGTCTTTATAAACAAACCTAGAGCATTCGACCGCGCCGCGTCGCGATTGTTCATTCCCATTGCGTCGATGGGGCGCGCACTGGCGTTTGAGTAGACTCGACGAAACACGGATGCCTCAATTTGACGTTCGCCAAATGCGGATGTAGCCATTTTGCCGTATACGAAAGCACGGTCGCCCGTTCCAATATCCGGAGGCAGGCCGCGGTAGAAAATGCGCAGCCCGTTTGTTCTGTTTGGCTCCTCAATATATGCCGTGTCGTCGGGCACTCCTCCGCCTGCAACTACCGTCACTTGAGCATTGTTTAGACTTACCTCGGAGCCATCCGCTAAAGCCTTAGCAGAGGAGGTATCGGATACAAAATAAGACATACCGGCGTCGCCCGGCTGGCCCGGACGAATTGCCCGCAAAGTGTTCCATTCTGCCATCTCGTCAAGCACACCGTATATGTCTACTACCTGCCCAACTGTCGGATAGCCTATGCCGGTGCTTGCCATCGTGTTCATGTCGATTCTAAACTCAGATGTAGGCGAGGTATCGGGCACTTGCACGTAAAAATCACCATTGGTGCCGACGCGAGTGACCGTCTTACCAGTCATTACGTACCAACCGCCTATCAAGTTGCTATAAAGAGCAGAGCGGGTGAGGCTATTTGCGTTTGCAGGAACAGGCAGAGAATTATTACTTGAAAGCACAACTGGCGGCGATGTGGGAGTGATTATGCCTTGATTATAGTTTGCTGGCACATTGAAAGTGCCTATTACTACGACTTTGTCGCCGTTTCTGCACTCGGAGCCTTTTGAGTAAACTCCTACCTTGAGCGCCTGCTGTAAATTATGATTGGCACCGCCGAGCATGTCTGTTATGAAATAGTAGCCAGCGTATCCCTTTTGATTGGGAGTAATGCTGGGATCCGCAGCTTGTCTAAGCACAGTGCCGGTTACGCAGACAGTGCGTCCGCCAAGTCTATATGTTTGCGTGTTCCAATCGTAAGTCGCCTGAGTGATTGCAAGCGGCCACACGCGGCCGCTTACTGTAGTATCAGCGGCATTGTAGACGTCTGCGCTTTTTGGCCAGTCCCTCAAACCCGGACTGTTCGGCCAATTCGACTGCAAGTTGTACTCAGTTGGAGTGGTATTTCCATAAGTATTGGTTGTCGGTGCGACGCTGTAGCCGACATTTGGCGTAACATCGATGGTGTAAGCGCCGGTTTCGTCAGTAATTGCCTCGCGATAGAAATCGCCTTTTGTCGCCCTTACTTTGACACCTGCC
>JAEWSK010000182.1 GCA_023398345.1 Armatimonadota bacterium
TATCAAGGCTGGGCGGTGTTTCGATCCCGACGGCAAAAGTGGTGTAGCCGCGCTTACATCCGAGATGTTGGGCCGTGGCACAACTTCTCGCAATGCACTGCAACTTGCTCGAGAGCCGGAATCCGTCGGAGCCGAGTTGGATGCTTCGTCAAGCGTCGAATATATGAGTTTTACTGCGAAGTCGTTGGCAAAGGACTTCACGCTAGTTCTCGATTTACTTGCCGATGAGCTTCGCAATGCGTCATTTCCTGTCGATCAGTTTGAAAAGGCGCGCGGAGAGATGCTTTCTGCACTTTCTGAGAGCAAAGAATCTCCGCAGTCCCAAGCTGCGCGTGCATTTTATAACTCGATTTATCCGGCCGGACATGCGTATCATCGATTAACTGTCGAGCAGGCGCAAAAGTCGCTTGAAAATATAACTCGCGATGATCTCATTGCGTTTCATAAAAAATACTATCGGCCCGACACGGCCATTATTGTGATAGCGGGCGATGTGGAACCCAAGCAGGCAGTTGAGAACGTGCGCAAGTATTTCGGCGATTGGAAAGTCGAAGGCCCCGCGCCGAGTGTGAATATACCGACTATCGAACCGCCAAAGCAGGGCGATAAAATCGTGATTCCAATGATGGACAAGAGCGAAGTGGATGTCTATTTCGGCTATCCGATGGGAATGAAGCGCAGCAACCCCGATTTTTACGCGATGAGAATTGCAAATCAAACACTCGGCGGCTCCGGCGCGCTCGTAAGTATATTGGGCGAGGACATACGCGAGAAGCACGGGCTGGTTTATGATGTCGGTTCGACATTCGATGCAGGTTTGGGCGCTGGGCCATGGTATGCCGTTTTGGGATCAAGCCCGGCTAATGTCGACAAGGCAATTGATCTTCTTCGCAAAGATATGGAGCGATTTAACCAGACCGGCGCGACACAAAAGCAGTTCGAGCGAGCGCGTGAGTTTGTCATAGGGGTGTTTCCAATTGCCTTGGAGACCAACGAAGGCATGTCGCGGACGCTTCTTAGCGCGGAGTTTTATGGTTTGGGCATAAATTATATTCGCGACTATGCGAAGATATATCGAGCCGTAACGCTAGATCAAGTCAACGCTGCCGCAAAGAAATACATAAAGCCGGAGGCGGCGACATTAGTAATTGCCGGGCCGGTATCAAACGCCAATACATCTGAAAAATCGCGTTAATTACGTAGTGCAAAAACTAATCTGGGGCACGTTCCAAGCAGGGTGCATGGGACGCGCCCCTTATTTAGATTCTGAGGGTGAAAATTCTCAAAGCAAATTTTATTAGTCTGACGCACATCTTGTCCGTGTCCACATGTTTGCATCTGCCTCTCCCATGACGATACCGAATGTATAGAACTGCGTGGTGTAAGTTCTATGGAGGTAAAGACATGCGCGGTAGAGCGTCAATATATCTGTTTGCCTGGGCTTTGTTGATGGTGTTTTCGCTGGTAATATGGCCTGCGATTGTGCCATCCGGCGCACAAGAACCTGCGGGGAAAGGCTCCGGCCCGACAGGCGTGCTTCTCAGCGAAGAAACCCGCATCATAGGCATCGTCAAACGAATATCGCCGGCGGTTGTTTCAGTTACTAGTTATAAAAACGGCAGCCGCGAAGGGCTTGCGTCAGGGTTTATCGTTGCTGATAGCGGCGAGATTTTGACAAATAACCATGTCGTTGCCGACTCCAACAGGATTGTGGTTACGCTCTCCGAAGGACGACAGCACAAGGCAAAAAGACTCGGCGGTGATCCGTTTATCGACGTGGCAATTATTAAAATCGACGCGACGGGATTGCCCACTGTCCAACTGGGCGATTCGGACGGCATTCAAGTCGGCCAAGCCGCGATTGCCATTGGAAACCCATACGGCTTTGAGCGCACTGTGACGGTGGGTGTCGTCAGTGCACTGGGCCGAAGCATACCCGGCGGAGGTGCGTCGCTTAGTAATCTTATTCAAACCGACGCAAAAATTTATCCTGGCAATAGCGGCGGGCCTCTTCTCGACAGCAGTGGGAAAGTAATTGGCGTGAACACTGCCGTTGTCGGCGGCGAGGTTGGGATGCTTGGCTTTGCCATTCCAATAAATACGGCCAGACGTGCGATGAACGATGTACGCACTGTCGGCCATGTGCTGGTTCCGTGGATGGGAATATCATACGGCGACATTACCAGTGAGATAGCGAATGTATTTCACCTGCCGGTTAAAGAAGGCATATTAGTAGCAGAAGTTGAAAAAGACGGCCCCGCAGCACTTGCCGGAATCCAAAAAGGCGATATAATCGTTGAGGTAGATGGCAAAAAAATTGCCGGTGGCGGCGATTTGCAGCGAGTTATGCAGGCAAAGAACGTTGGCGACAAGATAGATGCGATTTTGTATCGAGACGGCAAGCGCCAAAAAGTCATAATTAAGCTCCAAGAAATGCCAATGCGTCTTAGAGGGGCAACGTAGTATTATAGAGGGCTTCTGGCCTGTGGCGTCGAAGTCGACTATTAACTGGCGACCGAAAAGTGAGAGGGATTTTGTTGAACAAGGATGTGAATAGGCCGGGCGCGTCGGTGGTGCTGTTGTACCATAGGATCGGCCCAATGAAGTTAAGTTCGCATGTCGCAGGGCAGTATGTCTGCCCGCGCGTATTGGAGTGGGGGATTGACGGACTGCGCAACCGAGGGTGGCAGTGCGTCTCGCTGGATAGATGCATCGACATTGGGCGCAATGAATCCGACGAAGGGGATACATTTGCAATTACATTCGATGATGGCTATTTGAGTGTATATGAGCATGCCTGTCCGATGCTTGCGCAGCGGTCACTGACTGCCACGATATACGTTGTGGTCGATTCGCTAAATGGGATCAACGAGTGGGATAAGCGCGCGGGGGATCGTGAGGAAAAAATGATGTCGGTGGCGCAGGCGCGTGAGCTTGCAGACGCAGGTTTTGAAATCGCCTCCCATACATTGACCCATCCGCACCTTACCAGTTTGAACGACGATGATCTTCGCGCGGAAGTCGCCGACTCCAAGCACAAACTTGAAGATATGATCGGCCGCGAGGTCAAGTCATTTTCGTATCCATACGGCGACTACGATACCCGCGTGCTCGACGCGGCTGTAGCCGCGGGTTACACCAATGCCATGTCCACAACGCTCGGAGCTGTCGTTTCCGGCACTAGCGTGTTTGAAGTTCCGCGAGTAAACGTGCGCTGGAACGGTTTTGGCTGCCAGCTTAGGCGCAAGATCGGTCGTGCGATGCGCGCATCGGGAATCGCCAAGTGAGCGCGTTGCGCATTTTAGAAGCAATCACGCCTTCGCGCATTGGCGGCGCGGAAGTTTTTGTCACTGAGCTTTATAAGAGCTTTGCCGAGATGGGTGCGCATGTCGAAGTGTTCTGTCCGGCAGGCAGACCGTTTGTCGATTATGCCAAAGCGCGCGGCATCGAGCCAATAACTTGGCGTACTCATGGCAAATTCGATCCACTGACTGTAGCCCGTCTTGCGCAGCTTATGCGCCGGCGCCGAATTGATGTTATCCACACTCACCTCTCGACCGCGAGTTTATTGGGCGCGTTCGCATCAAAACTCGCGCGCGTCCGATGCGTTGCGCACGTTCATGGAATGAACACCGCGACCTGCTTTAGATACTCCGATATTGTCATCGCCGTCTCGCAAAGCGTAAAATCCCATCTAATTGAGCAGGGGCTTGACGAAAATAAAGTGCGCGTCGTGCATAACGGCGTCGATTTGGTTCGATTTATGCCGATGGGTGCGCGTGAGACAAAATCTAGGCTCGGTTACGATCCCTGCGAGCCGCTATTGGGTGTTTTTGGTCGGCTTTCGAGCGAGAAAGGCCAGCGGGTGGCGTTGGAGGCGATGCCTTTGATCGTCAAAAGCTATCCGGACGCGAAGCTTGCGCTTGTTGGCAATGGGGCCGATCGAAACGAGCTTGAGACGAGCGCCGAAGCTTTAGGCATTCGCGATAGCGTCGTGTTTGTGGGGTTTATGCAGGATGTGCGCGAGATGATGAGCGCGTGCGACGTGGTGTTGGTTCCGTCTTTGCGCGAGGGGTTTGGCTTGGCGGCAGTTGAAGCAATGGCGCTGCAGCGGCCGGTAATAGCCAGTGCGCAGGGCGGGCTTACAGAGATAGTCATTGACGGCGAAACAGGGCTGCTCGTAGCGCCAAATGATCCCAAAGCGCTAGCCGATGCTGCTTTCGATATTTTAGCGCATCCCGAATCGGCAAGCGCAATGGGCAGAAAAGGTCGTCTGCGTGTCGAAGAACACTTTGCTTTGGGTAAACAAATGCTCAAATTGCTGGACGAACTTGATTTTTCGTAATCTCCAGTTTGCGTTGCCATTTTGCAACATAGTGCTCCACGCTCAAAAACCGCTTCCACAAGGCTATCCTCGGGAAGTGAAGACTATAGGCGACCACATAAAGAAGGTAAGGCTCGACCGAAGGTTAACCAAAAGTCAGGTAGCCGAATTCTTCGGGGTTTCCTATCACGCTGTATCGGATTGGGAGACTAATACAGTCTCACCGACTACCAGGCTAATGCCGAAAGTTATTGAGTTCTTGGGCTATGCTCCCTACAATAACCTTGAAAGCCTCGGCGATGGCGAGAAGATCAGGACTTGCCGAAAGCTCTTAGGCTTAACTCTGCAGGAAGCGTCAGTTCGGCTGGGAGTCTGCCCAACGACACTCTCAGCTTGGGAGAATGGCCGAGGCATTCGCAAGAAGGCGTACTGGAAAACTATCGTGCCATTCATCAACTCGGCTTGTCGCGCCTAAACGACTTGAAGACGATCTGAGCTAAGGCTTTGCGCTTCATATCCTTGTCGGCATCTCCAAGGGGCTGGTAGTTGGTCTTGACCGTGTAACCCTTAACCTTTTTGGTCTGACCGGCAGCATCGGCGGCCTGCTGCTCAAAGAACATAGCGAGTGAGTCCGGTTCAAAAAACATCACTTGCTTTATTTCGGACTCACTCAGTTCTTTGGTGCAGATGTTTTTGACTTTCTCAAGGGACTTCCGGTCAGGCGATGTGAAGATGACGTTACCTTAGTCGGAGGCCAGGCACTTGCGGATGTTTTGTAGCTCGTGCTCAGGTGGCGTAGTTACACATATCTCGCAGGCTACCCTTTCACTATCGCGTTCAAGTCCCACATCTACCCGGCCCTGACCATCGTCTGTCTGCTGCTCAATGACCGCTTTATAGCCACAGTTCTCGGCAAGCTGCTTAATTAGATACTGAAGCCGTTTATGCTCCCGATCTACTTTGGGAAGCGATTGTGGCAGCGTCCGAATAACAACTGGCTCGGAGGGCGGCACTATCGGCTTCGGAATAGATGCCTCTACGACTCTTACAGGCGCAACGGGGTCTGCTGTCTCCGGTAGGCTCTGGATTAGTTGCGGCTCAACAGATTTTTCATCGATAACCATCTGCCGTCTTTTTGACTCGGCAACAAGATAATCTCTGGGTCTGAGATAGGCGGCTCCAAGCGGCACTACCTCAAGATACCTCAAGAACTCTTCCTGGTTCATTTCTAAAAGCTCCCAGGGAAGTCCTACCGGCACTGTATGAAGCTGAACCACTCCCGTTTCAATCTTGTGCTTGACGAAGCAAACTCTCGGTGGCAACTGCTGTAAATCGGCAGTCTTGTGCTCCCATTCTTCGGCATAGCTCCAGTAGTTAGGACGGCTGACTCCCTCCGACTTCACTTCATAGCCCGAGTATTCAAAGGTTTCTTTGGCGAGAAGTGAAGCGTCCTGGCGGTTAACGCGGAAATAGACCTGCACTCCTGCACTTGAAAGAATAAGACCCCTGAGGCTGTCCTGTATCTGTGAGAGACTTTGATGGGCCATCA
>JAEWSK010000202.1 GCA_023398345.1 Armatimonadota bacterium
GTGTAGAGGAGCGCGGCAGGGGAGTTTTGATGATGCGCACGCTCATGGATCAGTGCGAAAACAGCCGCACGGAGCAGGGTGTCAAAGTAAGAATGGTAAAGCAAAAAGCCCATGCAGATTCCGCGTAGAAATTAGCTCTCCGCTTGGCCCATGCTTGCTAACGCTTCTTCCATTGTATCGTAGCACTTGAATTCACGGTCGGCGCGCGTGAGTTGAAGAATTTTTGTCAGCAACCCATGTGCTCCCACGATGCACATTTCCCGCCCGGAGCGTTTTAACGCCTGCTGGATGGACAGCAGTGCGCTCAACCCGGTGCTATCTATATAAGAAAGCAAGTGGGCATCCACAACAATATCGCGGTTGCTTTTTACGAGCGCATGCAAGTTGCCCAATAGCGTTGGAATGCTGGATGCGTCCAATTCCCCACACAGGTAAGCAATGGACACAGACAAGTCGTCGATGTCCTTCGTCCATGTTGTGAAGACCTCTTCGTTCGCGCCAGCAGTCACGGTGTGGTTCTCCCATAACTCCAATGCCGGATTTGTTAGCTACGCTATACCAGCTTGGAGAGGGAATTTAAACCGCTAAAATCGAACGAACCAGTCCGGCCACACAGTAATTCGTGCATAAATGGCCGCGCATACAACGAGCACTCCGAGCATATTTATATTTTCGTGGTTAGCGCATGCCTGTGCCCAGCTCGCGTTCTTTGCTTCGGATTTAGAATAGGGCTTGAACTTGGGCAGCCAGCGCCGTATTTCGGAGCAGTAGTGCTGATAGTCGGGTTCAAATATGACTTTCAGGCGGCTTTCCTCGCGCAAAACACGCATATGCGCGTATGCGGCAAAGACGATGACATAGCCTGTTATTAAGTAAGGGTTGAATGTCATGATAAATAATCCCATGCCCAGGACAAATCTTCCAATGTACATAGGATTGCGAACGTGGGAATAAGGACCGGATATGGTCAGGTGCTGATCTTTGTGAAGTTGAGAGCCGGCCCACATTTGAATGAGTTCGCCAAGCACTGCCACCGGCGCTCCATACCAAAAGGCGCGAGTGTCATGCATAAATGAAACCAGCGCAACCGTGGCAATTGCCATCAGCGGCACTCTCCACCACGTGATTGCTCGTCGTATTTTTTCTTCCGTACCAAATTCCGTGCTGGACTCGACTGCCATACATACCTCCACGTTCAATTACCGCTGGAAGTCTAGCACATCCAACCCGCTTGGGTCAAGCCAGCCTGAGTTAGTTTTTTAATTGTTCATTTCTGTGCGCGAATAAGTCACTGTGTCGGCTTTGTTTGATGTGTATATTACAACTTGTAATGCGCGCAACGTGAAGTTCTCAATGAAAACAAAAAACTTTGATTTAATGTATTGACAAAGAAATCTTGATGTGCTATATTGCCATCCTGCAATTTGAGCGGTTGCATTTATATAAACGCGCCGCTTTGTTCTACCGATAGTCTGGCCAAATCACTCTCCTTTGGGGTGTGGGAAGATGAGTATCGGAAAGACGCAAGCAGGCCGACAGGAGTTGTCGGTTGAAGAACATGTTGGTCTCGAAGTTGAGGGCCTTGATGCGGTTGTAGAATCGCTAACCAAGCTCTCGGACATAAAACAGCGGCATCCTGCGCTTGAGTTGCTTATGTACAGCGTTCCGTTCGGAGTGCTGTTGCTGGATGCCAATTTGCGGCTGCTTGGGGCAAATAAGGCATATGAGAAATTCTTTGACTCAGATGTTGAGTTTCATGTAGGCGCTTCTATTGACGAACTACTCCCAAACGCCGAACATTGTGGCATCGTCTCAATTCTTCGCCGCGCGTTGAACAAAGGGCGTCCAATTCGCGTTAAAAACTTCCGCTACAACGGCTTTTCCCGCGGCGTGACTTACTGGAACGGCTCTGCTATCCCTGTCAGGCTATTTTCCCTAACCGGGCCTTATGATGCTGTCGCAATGGTTGTGCTTGAAGTAACCGAGGACATCCTTGCCCGCGAACAATTGGCCAACTTTGCCGTTCTCGCAGAACGCAGGGCAGCCGAAACCGAGGTCGAAAAGGCTCGGCTCAACGCTGTAATTGAGGCCGTCCCGGTGCCGCTGTTGATCTTTGACGCGCACAATACAGTTACAGCGTTTAATTCAGCAGCTAGAAGGCTCTACGAATCCATCGGTTATCCCTGCTGGCTGCAAACGGGTAACGCCGTCGGGATTTTGCCGCCGACGGTTTCAATGCGTGATTCGGATGATCGCATCATATCCTGTGAGCATTCGCCCGTCGCGCGTTCGCTTAGTGGAGAAACATGTCGCAACGTAATAGTGCATATTGGTCCTGCCCAGTCTGCCGGCAGAACGACGCTGCGTATCGACTCGGCGCCTGTTGCCGACGCCAAGGGCCAAATCACCGGCGCTGTGGCAGCCATATCCGATATTACTCATCAAGTGCTTGTGCGAGAGCAAATTGAGGAAAACTATCGGCGAGAGCATGCAATATCCGTCAAATTGCAAGAGACGTTTCTTGCTTTTGATTTGCCTAAAATAGACGGATTTGAATATGAACAGGCATATCACCCTGCAAGCAACGCTTCAATGGTGGGCGGAGATTTTTGCGATATTTTCCGTGTCGGTGAGGGAAAGTATGCTATCGTGATGGCCGATGTTGCCGGCAAGGGATTGAAGTCGGCCGTATATACCGCGATGACCAAATATATACTTCGGGCCTATGCGTTGGAGCAAAGCGACCCGCGCACCGCGCTATCTCGGCTAAATGAAGCCCTTTCAGCATGCATGCCTTCGGAGATGTTCGTTACTCTTACATATGGAGTGATCGATACATACAATAGAGTTTTCACATATGCCAATGCCGGCCACGAACACCCTCTTATGCGCCGCGCCAAAACCGGCGATGTCTGTATGCTTGATGTCACCGGTCGCGCTCTGGCGTTAATGGAGGGGTCGAACTATGTCGCAAAGTCGGTCGAACTTGCCGCAGGCGACATTATCGTATTTTATACTGACGGCATCACCGACGCCGGATTTGGCCTGGATCGTCTCGGCCAAGATAGGCTAATGGAGGTGCTGCAGATACACGGTGACACTCCACTCGTCGATTTGGTAAATGTAATTGTGCGTACTGCACAGCAGTTTGCTGGAGGAGTGCTTGCCGATGATGCCGCCCTGCTGGCGATACGAGCTCTATAGCCTATTTCCCATATGCAAAAAACTCATTGCTTATAATTTTTCTAGTATTCTCTATCTCTGTCGTATACATTCATCATCTCAGTTTTGTGAATGAACGCTTCGAGATTGGTTTCAAATACCTGCGCTGCGCGCTCGCTATAGCGCTTACCGGAACTTGCGATGTGTGGAGTAATTATTAGATTGGGAAAGTCGTAAATCGGGCTGTCGGCAGGCATCGGCTCTTCGGGCAAAACATCTAGGGCCGCACCGGCGAGCTTACCAGATCTCAATGCGCATCCGAGTGCCTCGTGATCAAGCATTGCTCCTCGTGCTATGTTCACCAGATACGCTCCATTTTTCATTAACTCAATTTCAAGGCTGCCGATAATTGCGCGAGTTTCGTCCGTCAGCGGCGCTGCAATTACGAGATAGTCCACAAATGGAAGCATATCATCGAGTTCATCAGATGCGTAAATTCGATCCACGCCCGGCAAATCTGCCTCAACAGTGCGTTTTGTGCCGACAACCCTCATTCCAAACGCCTGCGCAATGTGCGCGATTGCCAGTCCGATCTTGCCCAGTCCGATGATTCCGAGCGTCTTTCCGGCCAATTCCCTTGAGTTCAATGCGATTTCAGCCCGCTCGTATTTATGTTCGAGCTGCAGCTTGTGCGCTAAGTCCAGCCTGTGAGTCATTGTAAGCATTGCACCAATCACATACTCGGCGACTGGAATAACATGAATGCCGCTCATTGTCGTTAGGATTATATCGCTATTGATCAGTTCGTCAAAGGCGCTGTGGTCAATACCGGCGCTGCCGAACTGTATCCATTTGAGTTGTCGCGCGCATGCAAATACTTCCGGCGTCATCCTCCAGCAGATTGCCGCATCGGCGTCCTCGATTTCGCGCTTTATCGACTCCAGATCTTCGCATATTACGAACTCATGCCCGCGCAGCGCATTTGCGACCCGGCGAATATATTCATCTACGATTTCTCGCGACTCCAAGTGATATGCCATCCACGCAACGAATTTCAATTTGACCCTCCAACCTTCAGTTTTCAGCGGCTATTGAGCGTATAGCGTATTTTGCTTTGCCAATTAGACTCGGCTCGACCGCAACACGTCTTACGCCTACTCTTACAATTTTTTCAATCGCCTCAATCTTTTTTTTGAGCACGACAATTGCGTCTTTATGTATTTTTGTGGAAATTACAGCACCGCAGTCGGATGCGTCAATTACTAATACAGACGGGTTATTTGTATCGCA